>CAYZHI010000386.1:0-3252 GCA_964477335.1 uncultured Caldilineaceae bacterium
GGGCGCAAGGCCTTGCGCCCCTACATAATAAGCACTTGTTCTGAACATGAGCCAATTGTGAATAGTGAATGGTGAATTGTTAACCGGGTTGCGCCCACAATTCGCCATTCGCCATTCGCTATTCAAGGAGTTATCATGCCCTTTCCAACCTTTGACCGTAGCCAACTCAAACTCAGACCGCTGTCCGAACGAGTTCACGATATGGGGCTGCCGGAGTTGTTCAATTTGACGGACCCAACGCCTCCGTTTGACCATCCCGATTTGCCCGCGGTGGCCCGGCGGGTTGCCGACGCCCATCGCCGGGGCGGGCAGGTCGTGTTGATGATGGGCGCGCATCTGCTGAAAGTCGGGCTTGCCCGCTTCATCATCGACTTGATGGAACAGGGTATCATCACTCATGTGGCCATGAATGGGGCCGGTCCCATTCACGATTTTGAGCTGGCCCTCATCGGCGCCTCCACCGAGAGTGTGGCCCGCTACATCCAGGCCGGCCAATTCGGTTTGTGGAGCGACACCGGGCGCATCAACGAGGCTATCAACGCCGGGGCCAGGGCCGGCATTGGGCTGGGTGAAGCCGTCGGCCAAATGATTGAAGCGGAGCAGTTCCCGCACCGCGACGTGAGTGTGTTGGCGGCCGGCTATCGCCTGAGGGTGCCGGTTACGGTGCACGTTGGTATCGGCTACGATATCATCCACGAGCACCCCAACTGTAACGGCGCCGCTTTGGGCCAGACTTCATACCATGATTTCCTGATTATCGCTCAAACCATTTCAAAATTGCAGGGTGGAGTTTTGTTGAACTTTGGCAGCGCGGTGATGGGGCCAGAGGTCTATCTGAAGGCGCTGGCCATGGCCCGTAACGTGGCCCACCAGCGGGGTGAGCAGATCAACCGGTTCACCACGGCTGTTTTTGACCTGATCAATCTGGGTGAGGCCAATATTCATACCGAAGCGCCCAAAGATGACCCGCGTTACTACTACCGGCCCTACAAAACTATTCTGGTTCGCACAGTGCAGGACGGCGGTGAGAGCTTTTATCTGCGGGGCGACCACCGGGCCACTTTTCCGGCCTTGTATCGGCAGGTGTTAGCAGAATTGGGAAATTAGAGATTGGAGATTTTGAGATGGATGTGTCTCGTCTGGATGAACTATTAGAGCGATTTCCCCGGCTGCACGTTGTGGTGGTGGGGGATTTTTTTCTGGACAAATATCTGCTTATCGATCCGAGTCTGAGTGAAATCTCACTCGAAACGGGGCTGGCAGCCCACCAGGTGGTCAAAATTCGCCACAGCCCCGGCGCGGCGGGGACGGTGGTTAGCAATCTGCGGGCGATGGAGGTTCAAGTGACGGTGGTGGGAGTCATCGGGCAGGATGGTTCGGGGTTCGAGCTGCGGCAGGATCTCCAGCAGTTAGGAGTTGGCCTGGATGGCCTGATCGAGGCGGCCGATCGTTTTACACCCACTTACACCAAACCGCTGGCGCGCCAGCCGGATGGTTCGGAACGGGAGCTGAACCGGCTGGATATCAAGAATCGCCAGCCGTTGCCGCTTGCCTACGAGACGGCGATCATTGCTCACCTGGAGCGGCTGGCGCCACTTGTTGACGGGATCATCATTGCCGATCAGGTGCCGGAGCGGAATTGCGGGGTCATCACCGACGCGGTGCGGGCGACGCTGGCTCGTCTGGCTCAAACGTACCCCACCAAACCGATGGCCGCCGACTCACGCATTCGTATTGGTGAATTCGAGCAGGTTATGATCAAACCCAATCTGCACGAGGCCCGGGCTGCGCTCCACTCCCTGGGTCTTCTACCGGACAACGGCTCTGACGATGCTAATCTGGCCAGGGCTAAAATCTACGGTCCGGCCTTGTTTCAAAAGAATCAAAAGCCGGTTTTTATCACATTGGGGGCGCAGGGAGTTTTAGCCATTAGTTCGGCCGGGGTCGAGCATATTCCGGGTGTGCCGGTCAGAGGGGAGATCGACATTGTGGGGGCGGGCGATAGCGTGATGGCCGGTTTGATGGCCGCTTTGTGCGCCGGAGCAACCGCCAATGAGGCGGCCATCATTGGCAATCTGGCGGCCTCGATTACGATACAACAGGTAGGCACCACCGGTACGGCTTCGCCGGCGCAACTTCGCCAACGCCTGGCCGAGTTATGAACAAGGATTTCTGAGAATTTGTGTGGTAAGGGCATCCCAATGCCCGCTACCGCATAGGGATGCGGCAGCTACCCACAAAAACTCAGAGCGCCTAAAAAAATGACCGGCGCTTTTGAAGCGCCGGTCCCTTCTTATTTTTTGCTACGCTAACTTCAATAACCCCAGCCGCGACGATACATCGCCCCACCGGCCAGCAACAGCAGAACCAGGAGTGCTCCCCAAAAACGACCATCGCTCAAGAGAGCGGCCGGACCATCCTCACCGGTAACGGGGATGAGGGCGTCGCCGTCATCAGGGCCCTCGCCAGTGGCCAGTAACGGTGGGGCGCTCGCAGGGCCAATCAAACTGAGGCTATCGAGGGTATATTCGGCCAGACCGGGATCAGGCCATTTGTTCCACCCCCGCACAAACAGGGTCAGTTGTTCGCTGGTTGGGGTAATCACCGTAGTATAGGCTAAAAAATCAACGTCCGGTGTACCCAGGGGCTGCTCGTCCCACGGCAGCTCGACCCAGGCCTCGGCCGGAAGCTGTCGCCAGTTTTCACCCCCACTCTGATCAATAGCATACTGCATCCGGTAACCATAGCTACTGGCCTGGATACTGCCAAAACTGCTGCGGATCTGGCCATGCATTTCCAGGGTATAAGGCTGGCTGGGTACCACCTCGACTTGCTGGTAGATGCCGCCGTAACGATCCGGCTCATTGGCCTGGGCAATGCTAATCCGTTGGGCGCTATCGCCGTCTTTTACGTACGGGCCGGGCGACTCACTGGAAAAAGAGACAACTGCTCCCCCATTGGAAAAACTTTGCCAATTCAAACCCACACCCTGGTCATTAAAACCCTCCTCGAAATCACCGTTAGCCAGCAGGTTTTCGGGTGGGGCCGGTTCGGCCCTAACCGGTAGGCTCAAATCGGCGGCGCGGGTGGGTTGGCTTAGCGGCGTCGGCGGAGTTGCCGGCGCCGGCGTTGGCGTTGGTCCAGGCGGAGGTGTTGCGGTAGGCGCTACGGTTGGTTGCTCCGTGGGGGCTTCGGTAATCACCCGGGTGGGGGATGGGGTTGGCGCTTCTTCTTCTACGGTGGCAATGATGG
>CAYZHI010000387.1:0-3214 GCA_964477335.1 uncultured Caldilineaceae bacterium
GGCATTGCCGTGGGCATGGCTACCAGCGTTCCGCCCCATAACCTGGGCGAGGTTTGCGAGGCGTTGATATTCATGCTCGACCGGCAAACCAAAAACAAGGATGTGAGTATCGACGAACTGCTAAAGTTCATCAAAGGCCCTGATTTTCCCACCGGGGGAATCATCTATCGCTATGCTGATAAGAAAGGCGGGCAGGAGCAGGAAGATTTACTCCAAACCGCTTATGCAGTCGGCCGGGGCCGGATCACCGTTCAGGCCAAGGTTCATGTGGAGGAGATGAGCCGCAATCGCAACCGGCTGGTCATCACCGAGTTGCCTTACATGACCAATAAAGCCAGTCTCGCTGAGAAGATTGCCGAACTGGCCCGCGACGGCAAAATCGAAGGTCTGGTCGATTTGCGGGACGAGTCGGACCGGCAGGGTATGCGGTTGGTCATCGAACTAACCCGCACCGTTGAGCCAACCGAGGTCTTGAAACAGCTCTTTAAATTGACCCCGCTGCAAAGCACCTTCAGTATCAATATGCTCGCTCTGGTGGATGGTGAGCCCCGCCTGGTTTCTTTGAAACGGGCCTTGCAGCTTTTCATCGAGCACCGCCAAGAAATTATCACCCGCCGCACTCGTTACGAGCTAGATCAGGCCATGAATCGAGCCCACATTCTGGAAGGGTTGCGGGTTGCCCTGGACAATCTGGATGAAGTGATTGCCCTTATCCGCAAATCCAGAACTGTCGAAACGGCCAGAACTAACCTGCGCCAGCAGTTCAAGTTGAGTGTGATTCAGGCCACGGCCATCCTGGATATGCCGCTACGCCGCCTGGCCGCCCTGGAGCGAAGGAAGATCGAAACCGAATATAAAGAGCTACTTCAGCGGATCAAATATCTGGAAGATTTGCTCAAAACCTCCAAAAAAATATTGGCAGTGATCAAAGAGGAGTTGACCGAACTCAAGCAGACGTATGATTCGCCGCGGCGAACCGTGATCATTGACCGGGCCGCGGACAGTGATAGACCGATTACTACGGCCGATTTGGCCCCCAACGAAGCCGTTGTGGTTGCGGTCAGCCAAAGCGGCCAACTTTGCCGCTGGCCGGCTGAGGCCGGTTTGGAACCGGGCCGGGGGCGGTCCAAAGATGGGCTGGCCGTAGCCGTGCCGGCCCGGACGCGCGGCACACTCTACCTGTTCACGTCGGCCGGCCGGGCTTTGATCATGCCGATGCACCAGGTCCCTGATGGCAAGGAACCGGGCGAGGGACTCAGCCTGGCCGAGTCTGGCCTGGCCCCGTCTGAGTCGGTTGTGGCCGGTTTGGCTCTGCCCAACGGCGACGAGCCGGTTGGCTTTCTGTTCCTGGTGTCCAGGGCTGGCCGGGTGAAGCGAGTAGCCTTGAGCGACTTGAAGTCGGTCCGGGGTCAGGATACAGTGGTGATGGGCTTTGACGACGGCGACACTTTGCTGACCGCTTTTGTTACGCCCGGCGATGGCGAGGTCATGCTGGCCAGTTCTGCCGGGCAGGCCATTCGCTTCAAGGAAGAGGAAGTTAGGCCAATGGGGCTGCCTGCAGTTGGAGTGTGGGGGATGAAACTGGCGGCCAGGGATGAGTTGGTCGGGGCCGGCCTGGTCAAACCGCGGGGTGATCTGGTGATGATCACCGCCCAGGGGGTGGGCAAACGGACCGGCTTGGACGAATATCCCACCCAGGGACGCTACGGCCAGGGCGTGATCAATATCAAGCTGACCAAGACCTCCGGTCCGTTGGTGGCTGCAACCACAGCCACGGCGTCTGAGCGAGTGATGTTAGTCTCGGCGAAAGGGAACAGCAAAACTGTCTATGTCAGGGCTTTGCCCAAGCTGGGCCGCAATCAAACGGGTAAAGAGTTGATCGCCATCAGAGGCAAGGATAAAGTAGCCGGTTTGATTACATTGACAACCATCGAGTAGCCTGTCTATCCAGGTGGTCGGCGCTTCCAAAGCGCCGGTCACCTCATCTACCAAGAATTCTGGACGCACCCTGGCCACCGACGATCTTTGACAGGGTATCTTTCTTCTGTTAAAATCCTGGCTATTCAACTACGAACTTTTGTTCTATTATCTTGGAGCAAACGATGACACTCAAACAGATCCTACTCGCCGCTGGTCTGATCCTTGTGCTGGTTTCGCTGGCCTGTCTGGGAGGGGGCGCGCTGTCGGTGGCGACGCCCACCTCACCGCCGCCCGCGACCAGCACGCCTACGCCCGTCAGTGGCCTGCCCCAACCCGACGGCCTGGAAAGCGTCCGTGTTGCCGCCGTTGTGGACGGCGACACCATCGAATTAGTCGATGGCCGGCAAGTGCGTTACATTGGCATCAACACGCCGGAGCGAGATCAGCCCTTTTATGCCGAGGCTACGGCTATCAATCGTCAGCTGGTCGCGGAGCAAACAGTCCAGTTGGAATTTGATGTCGAAACCTTTGACCAATATGGCCGAACCCTGGCCTATGTTTGGGTAAATGGGGTGATGGCCAACCTGGAGATTGTCAGCCGTGGCTTTGCCAACGCCTACACCATCCCACCAAACGTGCGCTATGAGGCCGAATTTCGCCAGGCCGAGCGGGCGGCGCGCCAGGCAGAGCGAGGTTTGTGGGCCGGGTCAGATGTAGCTTTGAAGATTATGCACATTCAGGCCGACGCGCCCGGCAGCGACAACGACAATCCCAATGGAGAGTGGATCGAGATTGCCAACCAGGGGGATGTACCGGTGCAGCTTCAGGGTTATAGCCTGAAAGATGAGGCTAACCACATCTACACTTTTGGCCTTTTTTCGGTCGAGCCTGGCAAGACCTTTCGCATATATTCAGGTCAGGGTCAAGATAGCCCGACCGAGTTGTACTGGGGTCTTAACGGCGAAAGCATCTGGAACAACGGCTCCGATGCTGCTTTTCTAAGAGATGCTGAGGGTAACCTGATCGATACGTATTCCTACTGACAGGCACATGAATCAAACAGGGGCGGATAGCTGTCCGCCCCTGGAAATCCTCATTTGAAAACAGCCAGTCAAACTACTTTTGCCGCCGGGCATTCCAGATGCCGGCGCCCACCAGCCCCACGATCAGGATAACCGACACTGCCCCAATCAGCAGGGTATTGCCGCTTCGTTCAAGGATACCGCCGCTAGGCGGGATGATGACCGACTCGCCCCCTGGGGCCGGGGCCGTGGCTGCTGGCGCGCCCGGCGCC
>CAYZHI010000388.1:0-3211 GCA_964477335.1 uncultured Caldilineaceae bacterium
GCCACCAGGCTGGCAATGATTATCCCGCCGGTGGCAACGCCGCCCAGAATGGCCTCGTAGGCGGCCTGACCGGCGTATGTTTCCCAGGTGGCCTCGCCGGGCATTAGCCCAACCAGCCAGAGGGTAACCGACATCAACGCCGCCGCGCCAAACCCGGCCCAGATGACTCGCCGGGAGCGTTTGTAGCCGTAGACCTCGGTCAGGATATCGCCAAAGATGTAGCTGATGGGGAAGAGCAGCGTTCCGGCGTCAAAGGCCAGTGGTAACCCCAACAGACTCACCCCCCAATCGATGATCTTGGCCGCGGAGGCAATATTGCTGATAAGCAGCACCGCCACAAACAGGGCGGTGATAAAATCATAATATTTGTAACGCATGAGTAAACGAGAAAAAAGTTGGTTTTTACCGACACTATTGCGCTGAAATGGAGATTATAAATCAGCCGGGGTATTAGTCAATTGAGGTGGTCAGTTTCATTCTGCCAGGGCCACCACTCTGACGATAGGGTCGTTCTCAAATGGCGCCAGCCGTTCGCCCCGCCTGCGCCGGTCGACTTGAGGCGTTTGCTCCAGCGGCAGCCGCCACCGCCAGCCCTTAGCCGACAACACGTCGACGAATTTGGCGCCCGACTTGGCCACAGTCACTGCCGCCACCGGCCCGGTCGCTTTGGTCAGATCGAGGCTTTGAACGCCCTGGGTGTCCCGCCCTTTGAGCGGGAATTCAGCCAGCGGCGTCCGTTTGACGTAGCCAGTCTGACTAACAATGAGCACCTGGGCCGCCTCGTCCGGCTCAATCACAGCGCCGGCAATTACTCGATCTTCCTTCGCAACCTTGATTCCGCCCACCCCTTTGGCCGAAGGAGTCGATTGGGGGTTGACCAGATTAGCCGGAAAATGGACCGCCTTGCCGCCAGCGGTGAAAAACAGCACCGTGGCCGCGTCGCCGGCCACCCCGGCAAAGAGCGTCTCGTCGTCTTTGTCCAGACCCATCAACCCGACCCAGGATGCTTCGCTCAGCCCTAGATCCTCAACGCGGACCCGCTTGATTTTGCCCAGACGGGTACCAATGACCAGGTAGCTAGCCGGCGTGTCCTGAGCGTGTCGAAGGACCCCGCCGCCAACAATAACTTCCCCTTTGCCCAGTCCCAGTTCGGCAAAATCGGCCTTAGCCGCCACCTGGCCAACCGGCGCCCGCCAGGCCCGGCCGGCGCTGCTCACCAGCAGCAGGCTGTCATCCGGCTCGAGCTGGAAGTGGGCCAGGTGGGCCTCAACAGCCCGGCCGGATGGCCCCTCTTTGACCCGATAGGCAAAGTTGGCGCTGTCGCTGCGGATCACCCCCTGGGTGGTGATGGCCACCGTTTGGGTAACAGCCGGCTTGATCAGGTCCGCGGCCACCGTCACCGCCACGCCCGCCGCCTGCTCCACCCGGTCTAGGATGACTGTCCGGCGGGGGGTGGCAAACGCTTTTTTGAGGGCGGCCGTTTCGTCAATGACCACCTGCAGCCGCTGGCTCTCGTCGGCCAGTAAGCCTTTGAGAACCTTGATCCGGTTCCAGACCTCCCGCCCTTCCTCGCGCAAAGTCTTGATTTCCAATGAAGCCAGATTGCCCAGCGGCAGGGCCACAATCGCTTTGGCCTGTTCCTCGCTGAAATCAAACGGTTTCTGGGTCAAATTCTGCCGGGCCGTCTCCCTCGACTTTGATTTGCGGATTGCGGCCACCACCGCATCGACCATATCCAGGGCCTTGAGCAGCCCCTCGATGATATGAAGCCGGGCTTCCCGCCGGGCCAGTTCATAGCGGCTGCGGCGAATGATGACAGTGAGGCGGTGTTGGATGAACTGCTCCAGCATCTGGTGCAGCGACAGCATCACCGGCCTGACCTCGCCCTCCTCATCCACCACCAGCGCCCGGCTGATCACCCCGAACGTCTCTCGCAGTTGGCTGTAGGTTAGCAGTTGCTCCATCACCTGGCGCGGTTCATACCCCCGCATCACCTCGATCACCAGTCGCATCCCGGTATAATCCGATTCGTCGCGCAGGTCCGAGACGCCCTGGATCCGCCCGCTGCCCACTTCCCGGGCAATCTTGTCGATGACGGTAGCTTTCTGCACGGCATAGGGTAACTCGGTCACCACAATGTTGGCCTTGCCGCCGCCAATCTCCTCGATATCCAGCCGGGCCTGGGTCACCACCCGGCCTCGTCCCACCAGGTAAGCATCCCGAATGGTGTCCACCAGGTTGCCGCCGCTGCCGTTCGTTCCGCTGCCGCCGCCAAGGTCCAACCGGTAGCGATAGACCACCCCGCCGGTCGGGAAATCAGGGCCGGGGATGAACTTCATGAGATCATCGACCGTCAGCTTTTCCCGTTTCGACCAGCGCCCGGCCATATAACTGAGGGCGTCGCAGACCTCGCCCAGGTTGTGCGGCGGAATATTGGTCGACATGCCCACGGCGATGCCTGCCGCGCCGTTGACCAGCAGGTTCGGCAGCGCCGCCGGCAAGATGACCGGCTCCAACAGCGAACTGTCGAAGTTCTCCACCAGATCGACCGCCTCCTGGTCGATATCCTGCAACAGTAGTTCCGCCGCCGCCGATAGCCGGGCCTCGGTGTAGCGCATTGCCGCCGGCGGGTCGCCGTCGATGGAGCCAAAGTTACCCTGGCCATCGATCAGCGGCAGCCGCAGCGAAAAATCCTGGGCCAGCCGGGCCAGCGAGCCGTAAACCGAGGCGTCGCCGTGGGGGTGGAATTTGCCCAACACCTCCCCGACCACCCGGGCTGATTTTTTGTGCGGCCGGGTGTGGCTCAGCCCCATCTCGTGCATGGCGTAGAGAATGCGCCGCTGCACCGGCAGCAGGCCATCCTCGACCCGGGGCAAAGCCCGGTCGGTGATTACTTCAACAGCATAATTGAAATAGGCTGTTTCCAGATCGTGGGTCAAAGAGACAGAGCGGGCAGTCGTCACGCGGCTTCCTCCTCATGTTCGGGTAAATCGGCCTCGTCATCGCCGTTGCGCCAGGCGCTGTCCTCGCCGGCCCAGGTTTTAAGCAGCCATTCCCGCCGCGGCGCCACCTGGTTGCCCATCAGCGTGGCCATCGACACGTTGGCCCGGTGGCTGTCATCGACAACCACCTGCACCAGGTGCTCGTTGAACGGGCCATTCTCGCCGACCGAAAAAACGGTTTCCCGTAGTTGCTCCGGGTTCATCTCGCC
>CAYZHI010000389.1:0-3208 GCA_964477335.1 uncultured Caldilineaceae bacterium
GGTTAGTTACGGCCAGGTTGCGAGTATCTTTGAAGTTAGCCAACCCAAAGTAACCTGAATTACCATTTTGAAATTCGCTAAGGGCATCACCGGTCAAAAATCGGCTGGAGTCCCAACTGGCCGTAGTCTGGCTACAAACGGAACCGCTGTCGCCAACACAGGTTGAGGCATAGAAGCCCAGCACGATTTGTTCAGGGTAACTGCTGCCGTAAATATTCTCGGGCGGTGTACGATCCAGAAAGTCGATGGTGCTAAAAGTTGGCGCAGCCAGTTGCCGGTCGAGCTCGGTCGGTTCATAAAACTGGTCCCAATAGGTATTCGTAGCCGGATTTAGCCCGTAAATGTAACGCACCACCAGTTGACTGCGCTCATATTGATCCTTGTCAATCACCGTGACATTGTTGTTTTCGTTCAACTGCACCCCGCCACTCCCCTGAAAAAAGCCAATAGGTTGATAGCGTGGCGGGGCGTCGCGGGGAAAATCCCACTCTTCCGAATTATTTCTGAAACCAAAGATCGATAGTTCAGTCCAACTGCTAACAACGACTTCATTAGGGTCCTGTTCAACCGGAGCGTTGGGATCTGGGGTGATCTGCCGCATCTCAATAGAAACGTTGACGTTCTGGCTTAGATAATTCCGACCGGGCGGGAGCAAGTGGTAGGGAAAGATAACGGGCGGGTTACCTCGATCATTATCGTAAACCATTGCCCCAATGGGGCCGGTATTGGCTGGAGTTCGATTATAGGTGTAGAAAACTACCCACTCATCGAACCCATCACTATCGGTATCCACTTTTTCAATTTTGGCCACATGCAAATTTGGCTGGAGATTGGCCGGAATAGCATCTTCAAAAGAAACCAATTGTTGAAAACTTAAAAGGTAAGCCCCATGACGGATATAGGGCATCGGATCAATGCGGAAAAGCAGGATAAAAAAGATGGTAATCAACGCCACTGAGGCCAAAAAGATGAGCACATTCAGAGCAGCCCTGGCAAATTGGGTCAGAAAGCCAAAGATGCCGGCGCCAATCCGGATTATGGCCAGAACAACAACCACGGCCATTATGGCCAAAAAGAGAAATCTCAGAAATTCGAGAGACAAAATTACCTCCCGCCAACCCGTCTATAGACTCGGGTAAAGCCGAGCAATCGGCATCCAAAAAGGCATGCCCCTTCAGCCCCAACTCACAAGCAGGCAATTTTATGTTACCACAAACAATATGTTAAGTCAATCTACTTTATGTGAAGTTATCGGCGGGGAATGAAGAAGTGACCGGCACTTCAAGTTGCCAAAAGTACCGGTCACCCGCGCCAAGAGAACGGGAAAACAGCTATCAGGAATTATTTGCCACCTCAGTATGGGGGGGTACTCCGCCTTTGGTTAAAGATTTACTACCAGTACCGGTCGATTTAGCGGCTGGCTTTTTTTTCTTAGGTTCGATTAGGGCGATATCCAGCACTTCATCCATCTTATCGACAAAAATGATCTTGAGGTCGCGCTGCACTTTCTTGGGAATATCGACCAAATCTTTCTTGTTTTGGGCAGGCACAACCACGGTAGTGATCCCGGCTCGATGGGCAGCCAGTACCTTTTCCTTGAAGCCGCCAATTGGCAAGATTTTGCCGCGCAGGGTAATTTCGCCGGTCATAGCCACCTCATGCCGGACTTTGTTGTTGGCAAAAGCCGACAACAAAGCCGTGGCCATGGTGATGCCAGCGCTGGGCCCATCCTTGGGAATGGCGCCCTCTGGCACGTGCAGATGAACGTCGGTGTTCTCAAATTGAGCCGGTTTGATGCCGTACTCTTTGGCCCGAGAGCGGACATACGAGAAGGCCGCCTGGATCGACTCCTGCATGACCTCCCCAATTTGGCCGGTCAGGGTCAGGTTACCTTTGCCGGGCATCAACGTCACCTCGATGGGCATGATATCACCCCCGGCCTCGGTATAGGCAATGCCGGTGGCCACACCCACTTCATCCTCTTTTTCGGCCAGTTGCTCGGTAAAGCGGGGCGGACCCAAATATTTGTGCAGTCCCTGGCGCGTAACCGTTTTGAAAATAGTCTTCCCCTCGGCCAGCCGCCGGGTCAGTTTGCGGCAGATTTGGCCAATCTCCCGCTCCAGGTTACGCACGCCGGCTTCGTAGGTGTACTCCCGGATGATCCCTTTCACCGCCGAGTCGGTAATATTCAACTCAACATCCTCCAGACCGTGCTGCTCGATCTGGCGGGGGATCAGAAATTGGCGGGCAATGGCCAATTTCTCTTCCTCGATATAGCCCGAAAATTCAATAACCTCCATCCGGTCGCGTAGAGCCGAGGGAATCGTGTACAGTACGTTGGCCGTGGTAATGAAGAAGACTTTGGACAGGTCGTACGGTAACTCCAGGTAATGATCAGAGAAATTGTAATTTTGCTCCGGATCGAGGGCTTCCAACAGTGCCGCGCTGGGGTCGCCCCGAAAATCGGCCCCAATTTTGTCAATTTCGTCCAGCATAAAGAGCGGGTTTATGGTCCCACCCCGGCGCAGGCTTTGGATAATGCGGCCCGGCATCGCCCCAATGTAGGTGCGGCGATGGCCCCGGATTTCGGCCTCATCGTGGATGCCGCCCAGACTGACCCGGATAAATTTGCGACCCAGGGCGTCGGCAATCGACCGTCCGAGCGAAGTTTTGCCGGTACCGGGCGGTCCCACAAAACAGAGAATCGGGCTGCGCATTTTGCTGCCCACCCGCTGGCGCACAGCGATATGCTCCAGAATCCGTTCTTTAGCTTTGGCAATGCCAAAATGATTGTCGTCCAGTACCCTGGCTACCTGTTTGATATCGGTGTTGTCTTCGGTGGCCTGGGTCCAGGGCAGCTCGATCAGCCAATCCAGATAAGTGCGGATAATGCCAACCTCCGGCGCGGCCGGCGGCATCATCGACAGTCGCGCCAACTCCTTGTTGGCTTTGGCCCGAACCTCATCCGGCAGCTCGATCTGGTTCAGCTTCTCCCGCAGCTCGTTGATTTCAGCAATCTGGCTGTCAAGCTCACCCAGCTCACCCTGAATTATCCGCATCTGCTCCCGCAGAAAATATTCCCGCTGGCCTTTATCAACCTCTTCCTGCACCTTATTTTGAATCTTCGACTCAAGCTCAAGCACATCCAATTCCTGGGCCAGGGCGATGCTCAACCGCTGCAAGCGCTCTTCGGGATCGATCGCCTCCA
>CAYZHI010000390.1:0-2770 GCA_964477335.1 uncultured Caldilineaceae bacterium
ACGTCTGGCTTCCCCTGATCCTTCTCTTCATCTACCTCGCCAACCAACGAATCGCCCAACCGTCCACCCATTCCCCCTCCTCCCCCCTCCCCCTGCTCCTCCTCGCCGGCGTCGCCTGGGGTTTGACTCTGTTGGCCGGCCATCCCCAGAGCGCCCTGATTGCCGCTTACCTCAGCGCCGCCTACCTCTTCTTTCTATGGCTAACCAGCCCCTCCCCCACTGACCTCCTGCCCCAAGCTTCACGCCCTCCGCTCTCCGCTCTCCGCTCCACGCTCCCCGCCTTCCGCCACGCCGCTCTCTTCCTGCTTACCGGCCTGGCGCTGGCCGCCGTCCAATTCATTCCCGCCGTCGAATATACCCGCCTGTCCGTCCGGGCCGAGGGCGCCTACGATAATATGTCCGGCGGCTTCCCGCTGCCCGACCTGATCCAGATTTTGCTCCCCGGCCAGGTCAGCCTTTATTCACCGTTATATGTCGGCATTGTGGGGCTGCTTTTAGCCTTGTGGGTCACCTTCAAAGCTCCCAACCGGCATACCATCTTCTGGGCCGGTGTGGCAGCGATCAGCCTGTTGATCTCCTTTGGCGGCAATACGTTCTTCTACAGTCCACTCTACCTGGGCGCGCCCGGTTTTTCCATTTTCCGCGGCCAGGAGCGCTGGGCCGTGGCCGTCGCCTTTAGCCTGTCAGTTCTGGCCGGCTACGGTTTCAACCAACTGCTCTTTGACATCCAACTCGCTCCCCGCGCCCCGCTCTCCGCCCTCCGCTCTTTGACCCAGTGGCTGTTCCTGTTCGCCCTGCTGCTCACCTTCATCTTCTTCTACGGCTTGAATAGCACCGGCTGGACGCCCGCCAGCCCCTTCTACAACCTGCTGGGCGCGGCAACCCTCTTGACGATCCTGCTGGCCCTGGCCTGGCTCTTGTGGACGTTTGGCCCGCGCCTGCCGGTGACCCTCTTCATCGCCCTGACCGGCGCCCTGATCTGCTTCGACTTATTCACAGCCAACTGGCAGACCAACCTCTACCCTGAACTGCCGGAGTGGCACACCCAGATGCCGGCCGCCGTCGCCGCCATCAACCAGGATGCGGCAACTTCGCCTGACCAGCCCTACCGCGTCTACAACGAATTTCGGCTGTACGGCAACTATGGCGTGCCCTTTGCCCTCGAAGATTTGTGGGGGGCCAGTCCCCTCCGGCCGGACCGGTACGACCAATTCCTGGCCCCCCCGATGCCAATCGAGCGGACCTGGGAACTGCTCAACGTTAAATACGTGATCACCTGGCGAGAGGAGCTTTACCTGCCTTCGACCATCATTTACCAGGAACCGGCCGATGATGGGACGACTTACGTCCACCGGTTGGAGAATGTCGGGCCGCGAGCCTGGTTGGTCAACCAGGCCGAAATTGCCGCCGATGACGCCATCCTCCAAAAAATTGCCGACCCCGGCTTCGATCGCTGGCAGATCGCCCTGCTCGAACCGGGCGCCGAGCCGTTCCTTGAGCAACTTAACCCACCCGCGCCCACTACCTCCGCCAACAATGCCAATCAAACCGCTACTTCACAATTCACAAATCACCATTCATTATTCACAATTCACAATTCATCCTTCCCCTCCCCTTCCCGCCTCAGCCATCACCTCACAACAGCCACCCCTGCTCTGCTCATCCTCAGCGAAACCTACTATCCCGGCTGGCAGGCCACCGTTGATGGCCAACCGGCGCCGCTCCTGCGAGTTGATTACACCCTGCGGGCCGTGCCGGTGCCCGCCGGTGAGCACACCGTTGCGCTAACGTTCCGTCCACTCAGCTTCATCGTAGGGGCCATTATCAGCGCCGCAACCTTGCTGGCGCTGGCTGCTGCTCTCATCGTAACTCGACGCAAACGGTATCCCCAGCCAACCGAGGCAACCCTGTGAAATCCAAATTCAAAGTGTGGCTGTTCTTCACCATCGTCATCCTCATCGCCGCCTTCTTCCGCTTCTACCGCCTGGCGGACCATCCCCTGGGGCTTTTTTTCGACCCGGCCATTAACGGCCTGGACGCCATTCGTTTGCTCCAGCGCGGCGGCCCGGTCATCTTTTTTCCCACCAACGGCGGCCGGGAAGCCTTCTTTATGTACATCCTGGCAGCCGCCATCTGGTTGTTTGGCTCCACCCCCTTCACCATCCGCCTGGTCACCGCCAGCCTCAGCCTGCTGACTGTAGCGCTTCTCTTCGCCTGCCTGTATGATTTACCACGATTTACGATTTACGACATTTGCCCTACGGGTTTACGATTTACGAATTTCGCGCCTCGCTCCCCGCTCCACGCTTCCCGCTCCACCTTCATCCCTCATCCTTCATCCTTCATCCTTCATCCTTCATCCTTCCGCCTCTGGTTCGCCGCTCTCGCCAGCCTGACCCTGGCTGTATCCTATTGGCATATCGCCGTCAGCCGGCTGGGCCAACGCCCCATCCTGGTGCCGCTAGTAGCCGTGCCGATCTTTTGGCTTTTTCTGCGGGGCTGGGCTACCCAGCAGCGACGCTGGTTCATCGTCTCCGGTCTGCTGCTGGGCCTGGCCGGTCACACCTATTCTGCCGCCCGGCTAATCCCGCTCATTCTGGCGCTGGCCCTCCTGCCCGAACTGTTTCGACAATCCCGGCCTGACAGAAACCACCTCAAATTGAGTCTGGCCAACCTGGCCAGCTTCGGATTAGCCGCCCTGATTGTCTACCTGCCGATGGCCTGGTATCTCCTCAGCCACCCGGCCCAATTCACCGCCCGGGCCGGCTCG
>CAYZHI010000390.1:2780-3158 GCA_964477335.1 uncultured Caldilineaceae bacterium
TGAGCGAACTTGGGCGCAACCTCCTCCGGGTGGCCGGCTTCTTCTGCTGCGCCGGTAGTCCCAACCCGATTTTTGGATTACCGGGCTATCCCGGCTCGCCCTTCTTGCTACTGCCTTTTTTACTCATCGGGTTGGTTTGGGCCATAGCTAATTGGCGCAATTTATTTCTGCGTCTGGCGGCGCTCTGGTGGCTTGTTGGCATTGGCCCCTCTGTCCTCGCCATCGAGGCCCCCCACCCCTGGCGGATGATCCTCGCCGTCGTCCCTACCGCCATCCTCATCGCCCTGGGTCTCATCCTGTCAACCTACTGGCTCCAATCGCGCTTTCCCCTCCTCGCTTCCCGCTCCTCGCTCCCCGCTCTCGCCCTTTACGGCCTGG
>CAYZHI010000391.1:0-3152 GCA_964477335.1 uncultured Caldilineaceae bacterium
CGACCCCCACCTGCCTCCGCCGGCGCAGCTTCTTCCGCCGGCGCTTCCTCCGCCGTAGGTACAAAGGGCACTTCGAACTCGCCGCTCTGGATTTGGGCCTTGGCCGCTTCAACTTGCTCTAACGCCTCCGCCGGGATCACATCCGCTAACCCCGGATTGATGCTGATGTCTAACGCCCCTTCCTTGATCCCATACCGGTAGTACGGCGCATCAAACGTCCCATCCTGCGTCTGCTGTAACATGTCCCGGAACATCGGCTCCAGATTCCAGATGATGTTCGTCAACACCACCTCCGGCCCGCTCTCCGTCATGTCCCCTACATAGCCCGTCGCATACCCGCCAGCCTCTTTCGCCGCCTCAAATGTCCCTAACGTTGGCCCTTCCCCGCAGCTTACCCAGTAATCTACCCCTGTCTCCGCCTGCGCCAACGCCGCTTCTTTCGCCTTCGCCGCATCATACCAATCCCCCGCCGCCGCAAACGTCAACGTCGCCTCAGGATTCACCGTCTTCGCCCCCGCTAACAACGCTTCCCCCATCGCATGGCACACCGGAATGTCAAACCCATACACCGCTCCCAACTTCCCGCTCTCCGACACGTGCCCGGCAATGATCCCGACCAAATACGCCGCCTGATAGAACGGCTGATCGTAATCCGCCACGTTCTTCGCCGTCCGCTCGATCCCCCCAGCCCAGGCCAGGTTCACCTCCGGAAATTCTTCCCCTACCTCGAACACCGCATCCTGATACCCAAAACTGTGCGCCACAATCATCGGATAGCCCGCATCCGCCAACTCCCGCAACACCCGCGCCCCATCCGCATAGGCCACCCGCTCCGCAAACGTCACTTCCACCCCATCCGCCTCCAACGCCTTCAACGCATTGTACGCCGCTTCGTTCCACGAATTGTCGTCGATCGGCCCACTCAACACCAACCCAAATCGACCCCCACCTGCCTCCGCCGGCGCAGCTTCTTCCGCCGGCGCTTCCTCCGCCGCTGGCGCTGCTTCTTCGGCGGGTTGCTCTTCTTGAGTCGCCGGCTGCTCCGGAGCCGGGGCGGCTTGCTGGGCGCAAGCTACCAATACCAGCACTCCAAGCAACAGTACAAATCCAAGTTGAAAATATAGCTTTTTCATGGTCGTCTCTTCCTCCCGAAAATAGTAAACAGTGATCAGTGATCAGTACTCAGTGAACAATTGAACTGACCGTCCAGCGTGACGACTGTTCACGGATTACTTTTCATTAGCGGTGGTATATCACAGGTCTGTGAATACCTCTTTTAAGTTGTTTGATCTGACGAAGGTTAGTCTATGAGATTGGCTTTGTTCAATTCAAGAATAAGCATCCACCTCCTTCACCTGAAAAACTTAGCTCACCGATTTAACATCGTAAAACGACCAACCCCGATCTCAAGCCGTACCAAAAGTCAGCCCTAGCTTATTCAACCACTTGCGGTAAGCAATCGCCGTCCGGTCGCTGCGTAAATGCAGTTCGGCCTGCAAGTCGAGCGGCAGCAGTTCGGGCCGTTGGGACTGGACAATGGGCCGGTCCTGGCTAAAAATTTCGTCCTGGTAATCAATCAGTTCCTGCTCTGGCGTGTCGTGGCCGTAGTTCATGGCCATCCACATCCAGGCAGTGCTTTCAAGCGTGTCGTGCGGCGTAACGGTCAGAAAAATAGAAAAGCCCGCCTCAGCCGACTCTTTCATAAAGTAGGCTGTCAGCGGGCGGAAGGCGCGGTAGGTATAACTCACCGTATCACCCTGGCCGGTACCGTAGGGGTCGGGCTGGTAAACCCGCACGCCCCGGGCAATGACTCCCTCCGGTCCGATATCGGCTTCATACTCTTCGATCTCGGGCCGCTCACGTACCCCCAAAATATTCTCATGGACAAAGGGAAAATGGCCCACGTCGAGGAAATTTTCGATGATCCGGGGGCCGCCGGCCTTGATTTGGTAGGGGCCGCATAAGATTTTACGAAAAGTCGGCTCAGCCCACTCCGGAAATGGCGGTACGTCGTGGGCCGGCTCACCCAACGATACCCACACCAGTCCGTACCGCGCTCGCGCCTGGTAGCTTTTGACCACCGCCTTTTTGGGCGGGACCTGTTCCGGGTGGGCCGGAATACGCACGCATTTGCCGCTGGCGTCATACGTCCAGCCGTGGTACGGACATTCCAGCTTATCTCCCGCCACCACTCGCCCCAGCGACAGCCGCACTCCCCGGTGAACGCACAAATCCTGCCAGGCCAGGATCTGCCCATCGACCTGCCAGACCACGATATCTTCACCTAGCAGCCGCGCCGCCAGGATATTACTGGCCTCCAAGGCTTTGAGGCTGGCTACCGGGTGCCAATCGTTGATGAGAACCGGATCAGCTATCATCGAACTCTCCCAACTATTGTACTAGCCTGAACAAGTAACGCAGTATAATCACAATGGACAATCTAAGCAAGTAAGCTCAGCTTTCAGCCCGCTTAGTTCAAAACAACCGCAGACTCCTCCTCAAAACTGAACTAAGCCGTACCAAAGGTTAAGCCCAACTCATTCAGCCAGCGGCGATAGGCAATGGCCATCCGGTCCGAGCGGAGATGTAACTCCGCCTGCAAGTCGAGCGGCAGCAACTCCGGCCGCTGCGATTCGACGATGGGCTGATCCTGGCCAAAAATCTCGCTCAGACGCGCCCGCAGATTTTCCGGGGTGGCCTCTGGATGCGTTGTGGCAATCAAGGCCCAGGCCGAACTCTCGACCTGGGCGTGGGGGGTGATCACCAGCAGAATGGCATAATTGGATTGGCCGGACTCTTTCAAAAAATGGGCGGTGAGCGGCCGGAAAGCGGCATACGTGTAAAAGACGGCGCCCCCCTGGTCGCCAAAAGGATTGGGTTGGTAGACCTCGATCCGGCCCGATTTGACGCCGTCAGGCCCGATCTCAGCCTCGTACTCGCCAATCTCAGGCCGGCTGGCGTCGCCCAGGATGCCGGCGTGGACAAACGGCAGATGGGCCACATCGAGGAAGTTCTCGATGATGCGGGGGCCGCCGGCCTCGATCTGTTTGGGACCCCACAGCACGATCCGAAAACGCTCATCGTCCCATTGCGGAAAGGGTGGCACGTCGTGGGCTGGCTGCCCCAGCGACACCCACACCAGCCCATACCGT
>CAYZHI010000392.1:0-3150 GCA_964477335.1 uncultured Caldilineaceae bacterium
TTGCTCTGAAAAACATAATGACCAAGTTGGAGGCAGGTCAAAAGCCTGCCTCTTTTATTTTTGAACACTCTAATACAGCTCTAACAGTCTGTTAGCATAAATCTAACATTAGTTCAATAAGATGAAGGCATAGTAATCAATAACAAACTATCTACTGAATATTGCATTTAGTGTAAATGGAGGTGACGTTACTATGTTACGAGATCCGTTTGTGAGATATGGGTATCGATCCCCCTGGCGGGAGATGGAGCGGCTGCGCCGAGAAATGGATGGCCTTTTTGCCCGAGTCTTTGCTGAACCACGCTTGCAGACGCCGGCCAGCTACCCGGCTATGAATGTGTGGACCAATGAAGAGGGCGCCGTCATTACCGCCGAACTGCCCGGCGTAGAAGCGGACAACATTGATATTTCTGTCGTCAATGATACACTGACCTTAACCGGCTCTCGCCACCCCGACGAACTGGAAGAAGGCGAGCGCTACCATCGCCGGGAACGAGGGGCGGGCCAGTTCACCCGGACTTTCCAGTTGCCCTTCCGGATCGAGGAAGACAAGGTCGAGGCTATGTTTGACAAGGGCGTGCTGCACATTTCGCTGCCGCGCGCTGAAGCAGACAAACCCAAGAAAATTGCAATTAAGGCGGCTTAAACAATGGAGGTGAGCACCATGGCCAGCGAAACCAAAGAACTGCAAGTTCAAGATGCGGAAAAAAAAGAAGTGACCACCATGAGCGAGGCTGAACGGACCCGAGCCCGCAAAGCTTATATCCCCCGGGCCGACATTTACGAGACAGGTGACGACATTTTTGTAGTGGCCGATATGCCCGGTGTGGATGAAAATTCAATCGACCTGACCCTGGAAAAGAATATCCTGACGATCAACGGTTACGTTGAGCCGGCAGAACCGGAAAATTACAGCCTGGCTTATGCCGAGTACGAAGTCGGCGACTACCAACGGAGTTTTACCCTCTCCAACCAGATTGATCAAGAAAAAATTGAAGCCAGTGTAAAGAACGGCGTGCTCCGCTTGCGCCTGCCCAAAGCCGGTCCGGCCAAGGCCCGCAAGATTTTGGTCAAAGCGGCTTAAATCCAAAAAAATCGAAAACCCGAAGGAATTTTAACGTCCTTCGGGTTTTTTGTTTTGACCCACGTTAACTTGTTTTTATCTTGTACCCGGAATGTGCCCGAGCAGCAAGCGCCCGGCCTTCACCTCACCCAGATGGCTCCAAAATCAGTAGCCGGATTATTACTGAGATTGGTGGGATTGCCGCCATCGGCATCCATAACGAAGATTTCCACGTTGCCGTCACGGTCGGAGTGGAACAGGATTTGCTGACCATCAGGCGACCAACTGAAATCGCCCTGAACCGACTCCTGGCTGGCAGGGCTGTTGCTCAGGTTGATCTGATCGCTGCCATCGGCATTCATCAGGTAGATTTCAGCATCGCCATCCCGGCTGGTCAAGAAGGCAATTTTGGAGTCGTCGGGCGACCAGTGCGGATAACCGTCAAAACCTTCACTACTGGTCAAGCGGACCGGGTTTTGGCCATCCACGTCCATCACATAGATTTCGGTGCTGCCATCACGGTTTGACATAAAGGCAATCTTGCTGCCGTCGTGGGACCAATCCGGCTCGGCATTGGCCGACTCTAGCTC
Source organism: uncultured Caldilineaceae bacterium (assembly GCA_964477335.1). Lineage (GTDB taxonomy): Bacteria > Chloroflexota > Anaerolineae > 4572-78 > J111 > CAYNLK01. The sequence continues at coordinate 1,654 of CAYZHI010000392.1, forward strand.
GGTCAGGCGGGTAGCTTCACCGCCATCAATTCCAACCAGATAGATCGCCAGCGTCCCATCCCGATCAGAGCTAAAGAGCAGTTGTTGCCCATCCGGTGACCAGGCTTCAAAACGATCTTGCGCCGGATGATCGGTGAGGTTGACGATCTGCTCTCCGGTCGAGTTCACCAATATCACGTCGGCATTCTGCACCTCGGCCCCGGTGCCAAAAGCAAGCCACTCACCGGTGGGCGACCAGACCGGCGGTCCGGCGTTAGGCGGCGGTTCGGCGGCCAACAAAGTCACGTTCTGGCCCCGGTCGTCCATGCGGCTGATAGCCAGGCTGCCGGCGCCCTGGTCGTTGAGGAAGGCCAATGCCCCGGCCTGAGCCGACCAATCGGGCAGGCCGCTGTTCATCCCTTCAACCGGAGTAAGCCGGGTTGGCTCACTACCATCTTTTTCCATAATATAAACGGCAAAGTTGCCATCCCGATCGCTCATAAAAGCCACCCGGGCGGGCCGGGCCGGGACCATGGGCCGGAGTTGGCAGCCAACCAATAGCACCATCACGCCGAGCAAAGCCACCAATAGCCATCTCATCATGTCACCTCAAATTCTGGTTAATGGGGCAAGCATACCCCAAAACAGGTTGGCTGGCAATTCTGTTACTTTTGGCCGCAGTGGTGGCCTGGATTTTAAGCTATCTTTCATCGAACTTTAAGTTTACTCTAATATAGGCGGAGTAAATTGTGACGTAATAGAACAAATAAACCATAATACCGTTCTAAGTTAGAGGAGTAAAGATGAACAACAAGCCGTCTTCGTTATACGTAGTAGTTAGCGTCAGCGTGATTGCCGTGCTATTGGTAGTGATATTGGGAGCTTTTGCCGGCGGGTTGGTTCTGTCGCCCCAACTGCTCGGCGAGGTTCGGGCCGCTCCGGTTCTGGCCGACAAAGATGAACTGGTGGCTGCATTTGAACAATCCCTGATCGATAACTACCAGAACGCAGTTCCTTCCGTAGTTAATGTTAGCGTAACCAAAAAAATCAATGTGGAAGATGCCCCCCGCTTCAATTTTGAGGCGCATCCTTTTATTCCGTCACCGGATGATCCCAATGCTCCGGATGAGTTCTTTTTTGATCAGGGCCAGGGTTCCGGTTTTGTCTGGGATACCGCAGGGCACATTGTGACTAACCACCATGTGGTTAGCAACGCCGAGGAAATTGTGGTTCGCTTTGCCAACGGCCAGACCGCCGAGGCCGAACTGTTAGGGAGTGATCCTGACGCCGACCTGGCGGTCATCAAGGTAGAGTTGCCGGCGTCAGAATTGCAACCTCTGGCCTTAGGCGATAGCGCTGACCTGCGCGTGGGCCAGCTGGCCATCGCCATCGGCAATCCCTTTGGCCAAGACTTCACGATGACCACCGGGATCGTCAGCGCCGTCAACCGCACCATCCGCAGCGGCAATACGCCCTTCTCCATTCCCGAAGTGATTCAGACTGACGCGCCTATCAACC
>CAYZHI010000393.1:0-3147 GCA_964477335.1 uncultured Caldilineaceae bacterium
TATTTTCATTTATTAAATATTCACTGGCCTAAAAGCGCCGGGCGCTTATTTCAAGGTCTATTGAGTGGCTGCCAACGATTTGATGTAAGCGACCAATTGTAGCAACTGATCTTCACTTAAAATATTTTCGTAAGTTGGCATGACCGGCGCATAGCCGGCGACAATCTTGGCCTGCGGATTGAGAATCGACTCCCGCAGGTAACTTTCATCAACGATGGCTGTCGAACCGTCCTCAAACTCTACTTCCTGGCCAAAGATACCGGCCACAGCGGGACCGACCGCCCCCGGTTGGCCGCTGTGGCAGGAGAGACAGCCCTGCTGTTGGAAGACTCGCTCGCCGGTCACCTCAAGGGGTTCAGCGGCGGCCCCACCACCCAGCCAGCGCTGGTATTCGCTTTGCTCCAGCACATAAACCGTGCCGCCCATGCGGGAGTGCTCGGTGCCGCAATATTCGGTGCAAAACATATGGTACTCGCCGGGTTTAGTGGCCTCAAACCACAACGTGGTATAACGGCCCGGCAAAACGTCCTGCTTGATCCGAAACGCCGGAATAAAATAACTGTGGATCACATCCTGAGAAGTCATAATCAACTTGACGGGGCGGTTGACCGGGATGTGCAGATCTTTGATTTCGCTCTTGCCCGACGGGTGTTGGACGTGCCACATCCACTGTTTGCCGATCACATAGATATCCAGCGTATCTTCCGGCGCAGTGGCGTAGTTGTAATACACAAACGCGCCCCAGCCGAATATGGTCATACCCAGCATAAAGGGAATAAACGACCAGGCAAACTCGACTTTGAAACTTTCATAAATCCGCTTGGAACGGTCGACCTGCCGGCCCTGCCGGTAACGGACGGCGAAAAATATGAGGAAGATCACCACCGGTACGGCAAAGGCCAGACTCAAGCCGGTCAATACCAGGAAAAGTGCATCAATTTGAGCGGCAATGCTCGACGCCTGTTCAGGAAAAATTGGAAAATCAGTCATACAGTTACCTAACCTTCACCTCACTCAGAATTGATTGCTTTGCTCTAGCACTCAGCCCAAATTTGGGGTAAGGCTTTTATTACGATCTCGCCGCAGCATAAAGAATAACACCCCCCCGATGATGACGACCGTCAGCAGGCCGATCATGCGGATGATATTCATAATGAACAACGTGTATTCGCCGGAAACGGGGTCGTAGTGATAGCAGAGTAATAAAAATTGGTCAACGGCCGAGCCAATTTGATTATCAGCCGCTTCCACCAGACCCAACCGCAAATCCTGGGGCGGAAAGTCAATCCCGTAGAAATAACGGGAAAGCTGGCCTTGCGGAGTCAAGACCACAATGCCGCTGGGATGAACGTACTGGTCTATGGCGGCGTCGTAGGTGTAATGGAAGCCAATCGCCTCGGCCAACCGGTGGATGTTCTCGTCGTCGCCGACCAAAAAATTCCAGCCGTCGCCGGAAGTACCCCGCTCGTAGTTCATAATCGACACTTGCCGCTTGACGTCGGCATCCTGTGGCGTCTCAGCCGGATCGATGCTGACAATCACCACGTCGAACTCGTTGCCCACGGTAAAATCTAACTGTTTGAGACTCTCGTACAGCCCGTTGCGAACCAGCGAACAGAGCATGGGGCATTCATAGTAGCCCAGGGAAAGTATGACCGGTTTTTGCCCAAAATAATCGCCTAACTTGACCGGTTGGCCCAGCGAGTCGGTAAACGATAAATCCAGGGGAATCGATTCGCCCAGCTTTTGGTCGAAGCCAACCTGGCGAATAAGGTCTTGGGGCAGCGGTTCCTCGGCCTGAGCTGGCTTAGCGGTCAGGGAGAAGAGTGTTAACATTAAAATTATCTGGAGTAACTTGCTGAGCCGGATGTGATTGCTTTGAAACATTTTAACTTTATTCAGAGGTAGTGCTAATTTCTCGATCAGGTTTAGTTATTTAGCCGGTTCGGGCGCCAGTTCTTCCTCTGCCACCAACAGTTGCATGGCTCGCTCGATGGGAATGCGCACAATCCCGGCCTGGCGGTCGACCCAGCCATACGAACTCAAGATAAACTCTTCTTCCGCTTTCATAATCGCTAATTCTTGCTCAGCCGTTTGTTGATCAATCGGGTTCGGTTGCAGGCGAGGCGCCGGTGGAGTCGGCTGGAATTGGGCCATCGGCAGCGGGGTTGGCTCTACGGCGGCCCGGTAACTGGAAAAGCTGCCGATCATTAGAAAAACAACCAGCATAGCGACGAAGATCAGAACCAGTACAGCGCCCCCCCAAAAGACCGACCGGCGAATGTTAGCGTCGCTCTGTTCAAAAGCGATATCCGGATTTTCCAGAGTTTCATTGACGGGATTGGGTTCAGTCATGGGCCGGAACCTCCTGGAAGCGAGGATCATGCAACGGTACAAGTGATTTTTTCTTTAACTGCCAGCTAAAAAAGGCTAACCACAGGCCGCCAATGGCCACTGGCAGCACCAGGTCGAGCCAGTGCAAATGAAAACCGAGCGGATAGAAAGCCGGCATCACCAGCCAAAAGATGGCCGCCAGTTGCATCACCAGCACAAAGGCGGCGATAGCCGTTAAAATTCGTACCCGGCGTTTGGCCCAACGAGCCAGCAATATCACCATCGGCAGGGCAAAATGAAGCAAGATCAGCGCCATAGCCAGCCATTGCCAGCCCCCCTGAGTCCGGACGATGTACCAACCGATCTCTTCCGGTAAGTTAGCCGACCAGATGATCAAAAACTGGGAAAAGGAAATGTAGGCCCAGAAGGCCACAAAAGCCAGCAAAAAGTTACCCAGGTCGTTGTAGATGTTAGCCGAGACCCATTGCGACAGGGGGGCATAGTTGGCCAGCAAGGCCACCCCAATAATCACGAAGGCCATCGTGGCCAGTACATTCCCGGCAATAAACAGGAGGCCGTAGATTGACGAGAACCACTCCGGCTCCAGCGACATCATCCAGTCGAAGGCGGCAAACGAGGCGGTCAGGACATACAGAATTAAACCGGGCGCGCTCAGACTCCGCAACCGGTTGGTCAAACTTGAAGCCGCCGTGTCATCCTGATCCTGCTCTGTGGACCACTTGTTCAGCAGATAGGCCAGTCCAATCCAGATAGCAAAGTAAATCACGGCCCGCCCAATGAAGAAGGGTATAT
>CAYZHI010000394.1:0-3105 GCA_964477335.1 uncultured Caldilineaceae bacterium
CAGCGGACGGCATAGGGATGCCGTCCTACGGAAATTTCAGCGTGCGCTTAGTATAAAGGGCAAGCTCGATGCGAGTGAGAATTTGGGGAGCTCGCGGCTCAATCCCATCGCCGCTCCGACCGGAGGAAGTCAGGGAGAAAATCATCTCGGCCATCGTGGGTATCTCCCAAGTCGATGATGAGGGACTAAAACAGGAACTCAGCCAGGCCATTTGGGGAGAGATCACCGCGACCGGCGACCAGACGGTTGAGCCAGACGCGCTGGCAAAACGGCGTCAAATTGTGGCCGCGTATCTGGAAACGCTGTCCCCCCTGTTGAGCAGCACCGCCAGCAGCAATACTCCCTGTGTAGAAGTACGCACCGATCAGGAGATCTTCATCATCGACGCCGGCTCCGGCATTCGTGATCTGGGCCTGGCGTTGATGGCCGGGCCGTGCGGTCAGGGTCAGGGGGTCATCCACCTGCTGTTCAGCCATCCCCATTGGGACCACATTCAGGGCTTCCCTTTTTTTCGCCCGGCTTTTATTCCCGGCAACCGGATTTTTATCTACAGCGTCCACGATCTGGAAGGAGCGCTAAGGCGGCAGCAAGAGCCGATCAGTTTTCCGGTGTCGCTGGCCTATATGCAGGCCGACCTGACCTTTATCCGCCTCAAACCGGACGAGGCGCTTGAGTTTGGCGACCTGCGGATTCGCTGCCTGCGTAATGAACATCCCGGCGACTCGTACGCGTTTCGCTTTGAAAAAGGCGACCGCGTCTTCGTATACGCCAGCGACGCCGCGTACCCGCCGGGTCTCGACCTGCGCCCTCATCTCAACTTCTTTGCCGACGCCGATGTCCTGATTTACGACGCCCATTTTACCCAAAGGGAATCGGACGAAAAAGAGGATTGGGGCCATAGCTCCTCCTTTGTAGGGGTGGAGATGGCCCAACAAGCCCAGGTGAAAAATTTGGTGTTGTTCCATTTCGACCCGGCCTACACCGATGCCGACCTGGCTCAGATACTTGAAGACACCCTCAAATTCCAACAAAGCCAATACCCCAACCAACCGCCGGTCAACGTGCTGATTGCGCGCGAAGGCCAAACCTTTGAGTTGACTTCAAGCCACCGGGTTCAGTTGCAACAAGTGCCGGGCAGCAAGATCGCCACGCTCAAGCCAAGCGGCATCTTCAATGAACGGGTGGTGCTGGAACTTAAGGAACAACTCCAGGCTGTCAAAAAATTCAATGGTCCCAGCCACGTGGTGGTTGATATGTCGGCCATCGAACGGTTGCAAGTGACCGGGCTGAGAGCCCTGGTCAAGCTGAGCAAGGAACAGGCCAATACTTCTTTTGCCCTGGCCAGCCCCACCACCAACGTGCAGCAGCTGATCGATCTGGCCGGCTACGCCGATTTTTTTGTCATCTACCGCTCATTGCACGCCGCCATTACCACCTTGCAGGCCCATGAAACCTTGAATCTGCCTGGCCAGATGATCAAGAATCGCTACTACATTGAAGCCAAAATGGGCGACGGCCAACTGGGCACGGTCTTTAAAGCAACCGATACCCGGCTTAACCGCCTGGTGGCCATCAAAGTTCTATCGCACGCTTTTAGCGAGGGCGCTATTGAGCAATTTTTGCAGTACGGACGGCAAATTGTGGATTTGGACCATCCCCATATTGTCAATGTCTTTGATTGTGACCGGGAGATGGGCCTCTCCTTTATGGTTGAGGAGTTGATCGAAGGTCAAACGCTGCGGGAACTCATCGATCAGCAGGCCGGCCAGCCACTGCCCTACAATTTAGCCTTAAGGATTGCCGAAGATATCGCTCAGGGGTTGGAATATGCCCATGGCCGGGGCGTGATTCACGGCGATCTTAAACCCAAAAATGTCTTGCTGGGCCAGCAAGTAAAAATCAGTGATTTTGGCCTGGGCCGGTTAGAGAGCGGCAAATCGCCCCTGACCATCGACGTGCCGCTCGAATTGGTCACGGCTCACTATCTGGCCCCGGAACAGATTTTGGGCCACCCCATCGACGCCCGGACCGATTTATACGCCCTCGGCGTTATCCTGTACGAGATGCTCACCGGTCAGCGTCCCTTTGAGGGGTCCGACCAGGAGTTGATGGAGCAGCATCGCCGCCGCCAACCTACACCCCCGCGACAACTTAACCCCAGGTTGCCGGAAACAATTCAACATCTCATTCTGAAGTTACTGGACAAAGATCCCAACAAGCGGTATGCTACCGCCCGTCAAACTCGACGTATTCTGGCCGGGATGCGCACCATTGCCAGCGGCGACGTTCTGCCAGTCCCCTTTGCGCCGTACCAGGAGCAGACGCTGGTGGGGCGAACAGACATCTGGCAACAACTGTTGACGTTGTGGGCCAGAACTGAACAGGGCCAGGGCCAGTTGGTGATGATTGCCGGCGAAGCCGGCCTCGGCAAAACTTTTCTGATCCAGACCCTGGTCCAACAGATCGAGCAGGGGCTTGTGCTGATTGGCGCCTGTGATCAACCGGCCAGAAGGCAGCCGGGGCAACCGTTCATCAATGCCATCAATAGCTACCTGACCAATAGCGCCGGCAGCCCGCCCAAGTCGGGCCAAGCTGGGGTTACTCCGGTTGGAAAACTGCTGGAGCAAGTTGCGCCCCATCTACCGGAGCTCTCCCAACTCTTGACCAATTTGGCTGAAGCTGACGGCGATAATTTGTTTTTGGCAGAAGAGAACCCCGATCCCACCAGGCCATTCAGTCTGGCCAAAATTCTGGCTGACGTAATCGGTGAGCGCCCCTGGCTGTTGATCCTGGATGATCTGCATCACTGTGATCAAAGTAGCTTACGGTTGCTGCAATACTTGGCTGGTCACTGCGCCCGGTTGAAATTAATGATTATCGGCCTGTACCGGCCTAGTGAGGTGAAACATCACCAGCTTCTGGCCGAAATCCTGGAGAGCTTTAAACCATACCCTCACTATACCCGGCTTAACCTGGAACCGCTGGCTGAAGCGGAAGTAACCGACTTACTCGGCCAGACCTGGTCTCAGACCGTACCGGTCGATCTGGCCGCCGCCATCTACCGCCGTAGTCAAGGCAATCCACTTTATACCGTTGAGCTAGCCA
>CAYZHI010000395.1:0-2161 GCA_964477335.1 uncultured Caldilineaceae bacterium
CCTTGATATCAGGATGCCGTTGTTCAAACATCTCCACGGCCTTGTCATTGGTTACAGAGGTTATGTCTGTTCCCCCTTCCACATAACCACGCTTGTAAAAAGTAATGCTGACCGGCTCAGGGGCAACGGGCTGAGCCAATGGGCTGGAGCAACCTACCAACCAACTGATCGCAATTATCAATAAACACAGAGAGTTTACAAGGCTCTTCATAGGTACTCCTTCTTCGTAAATACCCAAAAAAATAGCGCGCCTCTTATCATCGAGGTCACGCTTGTAACTAAAGAATTGATTAAGGCCGACTACCCGATTGTGTTTGGTTAATCATCGGATCAAGTTTGGACCTACTGTCCGAAATAGGAACATTTCAACTTAGCCGGATTATTGTAACACAACCTTCGTGACCTGACAATGAACTGATTCGCTTGTGCATTTCAACGCTGCGGGGTAGAATTTAAGGCAAAGCGTTGTATCCCTGCCTATAAACTGGTATAATGACCACACTTTTCCGCATAAAGGTGTTTCCCCAACCATGAAAGTTGTAGAAAAACTGGCCGAAAAAGTTGTCAGCAATGTTGAAAAAGTGATCATGGGCAAGCGCAAGCCCGTGGAAGAGACCTTACTGGCCCTGCTGTGCCAGGGCCACGTCCTCATCGAAGATGTGCCTGGCACCGGCAAGACGATGCTGGCCCGGGCCGTGGCCCGTTCGATTGGCTGCTCTTTCCGGCGGCTTCAATTTACGCCCGATATGCTGCCCAGCGACGTGACCGGGGTATCGATGTTCAACCAGAAAACCCACGAATTCGAGTTTCGCCCCGGCCCGGTTTTTGCCCAGATCGTGCTGGCCGATGAAATCAACCGGGCCACGCCCAAAACTCAGAGCGCCCTGCTGGAAGCGATGGACGAACGGCAGGTAACGGTGGATGGCAGCACCTATTTGATGGAAAAACCGTTTCTGGTGCTGGCCACCCAAAATCCGATTGAATACGAAGGCACCTTTCCCCTCCCGGAGGCGCAACTCGACCGCTTCATGTTGCGTATCCATATGGGTTATCCCGATAAAAATATTGAGATCGCTATTCTGGGCGCCCAGCAGTATATCCATCCGATCAACCAACTGGACCAGGTGGTCAGTCAGGATGAGTTGCTGGCAGCGCAGGAAGCCGTCAAAGAGGTCTACGCCGATGATTTGATCAAGGATTACATCGTTAGCCTCTGCTCGGTCACGCGTAACCACCCCGACGTTTATCTGGGCGTTAGCCCGCGGGGCAGCCTGGCGCTCTACCGCACCAGCCAGGCTCTGGCCGCGATTCGCCAGCGGGACTACATTATTCCCGACGATGTGAAATACCTGGCCGAAGCCACATTGGCTCATCGCCTGATCATCAGTCCGGCGGCCCGGATCAAAAACGTTGATCCCCGCGAAGTGATTCAAGACATTCTTTCGTCCGTGCCCGTACCAGGCGCGCGCGTCAGAGGGTAAAGGCAATATTGAATTGTGAATTGTGAATTGTGAATGGTTAACCACCCATCCAACAATCCAGCCATCCAACCAACTATCGATCCAACAATTTAATCCCCTACTTCCTACTTCTTACTCCCTACCAATTGAGGCATAAACTGTGCGCAAACTTGAAGGCAGCGCCATCTTATTTCTATTGTGGTTGGCCTCGCTGCTAGCTATTCTGGTGGTCGGCCATCCCCTTTTCTTTAGTCTGTTTTACCTGTTTGGCGGCATACTAATTCTCTCGTTCTTGTGGGCCTGGCTGAACCTGCATTGGGTGCGCGTTACCCGGCAAGTACGTTCCCGCCACGTTCAGGTGGGCAATTTTGTCGAGGAGCGGCTGGTTGTCGAAAACACCGGGCCGCTGGTCAAACTGTGGATCGAGCTCAAAGACAGCTCCAACCTGCCGTTGCACCGGGTTAGCCGGGTCGTATCGAATTTGGGTCGCAAACGGCAGCAAAGTTGGCACGTCCGCACCCCCTGCTACCAGCGGGGTCGCTTCACCCTGGGACCTATCGCCCTGACCAGCAGCGACCCCTTCGGGCTGTTCCAACTGAGCAAAGATTTGCCCTCCTTTACCTCCCACGTAGTCGTCTACCCGCTGGCAGTGGCTCTGCCCGATTTCGACCCACCGGTGGGCGAGTTGACCCGCGGCGAGG
>CAYZHI010000395.1:2171-3103 GCA_964477335.1 uncultured Caldilineaceae bacterium
CCGCCGGCGCACCCACTACGTTACCACCAATGTGTCGGGCATCCGCGAATATGCTTTTGGCGATAGTTTCAACCGCATCCATTGGCCCAGCACCGCCCGCACCGGCCGGCTCATGGTCAAGGAGTTCGAATTGGACCCTATGGCCGATGTCTGGATTTTTCTGGATATGGAGCAGCGAGTTCAGGCCGGCTTACATTATCAGGAGATTGTTCCACCGCCTCTGCCCGACGTGCCCTGGGAGAAACTACCGCAGCTAGAGTTGCCGCCCAGCACCGAAGAGTACGGCGTGGTGATCGCCGCCTCGATTGCCAAACATTTTCTGGGACAAAATCGGGTAGTCGGTATGATTACCTACGCCAACGCCCACCACCGCGAAATCGCCCAGAGCGACCGGGGCGAACGCCAACTGACCCGCATCTACGAGATGCTGGCCGTGGCCCAGGCTCACGGCACCATTCCGCTGGGCGAGGTGCTGGCCGCCGAAACTATGCATCTCAGCCGCAACACCACGGCCATTATAATCACCCCGGCTACCGACGCCGAATGGGTCGCCGCCGCCCGCCACCTGATTGCCCGCGGGGTGCGCGTTACGGCCGTGTTAATCGATCCCGGCAGTTTTGGTATGCCCTATAACTCGTTCGACACCGAAATCGAGTTGACTGCCAGCCACATCCCCCATTATGTGGTCCGGGAGGGCGATCGATTAGAAGAAGTTCTGGCCAACGCGAGATCCTCGGCCGGCTAAACCCGCCGCCGACATCCCATCGAAATCTGCAACCGGCAAACGGTTGGCGAAATCGCCAAGCTGTGCTAAACTTACCCCTTTGAAGCGGAAAGCGAAGAGCGTGGAGCGGAAAAATACCAAGTGGTCTTTCGATTTTAATAGCGTATACCCTCCAGATTTGACATCAAGGTAGAAGTAGTTGTAAGGT
>CAYZHI010000396.1:0-3085 GCA_964477335.1 uncultured Caldilineaceae bacterium
CGCTATTCTGCGGGCTATCGCCCACCACCCCACCCTGCTCCTGGCCGACGAGCCGACCGGCAACCTGGACGAAGAGACCGGCCAGACCATCCTGCAACTCCTGCTCGATTTGACCCGTCAGACCGGCAAAACGTTGCTGATGGCCAGCCACAACCCGGAGATCATCCCGCTGGCCGACAAAGTCTACCGGGTCAAAAACGGGGATTTGATGTTGTACGAAAGATGAAAAAGCCCTCGCACTTCACCCTGATGGCCCTGCGCCACAGCGCCAAACATCCCTTGCAAAGCCTGCTACTGGTGTTGGGGGTGGCCCTGGGGGTGGCGATGATTGTGGCCATCGACCTGGCCAACAGCAGCGCCAGCCGGGCCTTTGCCCTCTCCACCGACAGTATCGTTGGCAAGGCCACCCACCAGCTTGTTTCGACTTCGAACCGGCTGCCATCGTCATTATACCGGGAGCTGCGCCTGGAGCTGGGGCTAACCGAAATCGCCCCGGTGGTGACCGGATTAGCGGCGCTGGTAGAGGCCGATGAGCTGCCGCTCCAACTCCTCGGCGTCGATCCGTTTGCCGAAGCGCCTTTCAGAAACTACCTGGGGGATGGAACCGGCGGCCTTTCTACCGGAGCGCTGATTGAACTGCTCAGCCAACCCAACACCATCTTGCTCTCCCAAAGCCTGGGTGAACAATACAACCTGACGCCGGGCCAGACGCTAACCTTATTGGCCGATGGTCAGCAGAAACCGGTCAAGCTGGTCGGCTTGCTGCAAACCAGCGATGACCTCAGCCGCCGGGCTTTAAACGGCCTCATCCTCAGTGACATCAGCACCGCCCAGGAGCTATTGGGGCAGGTGGGCTATCTCAGCCACATCGACTTGATCTTGTCACCCCAGGTTGACCCCCAACCGATCATCGACATGTTGCCGTCCAACGTCCGCTTGCAGCCGGCGACCCTGCGCAACGAAACCGTCACCCAGATGACCGCCGCCTTTGAGCTGAACCTGACCGCCTTGAGCCTGCTGGCCTTGATCGTGGGCATGTTCTTGATCTACAACACCATCAGCTTCTCGGTGGTGCAACGGCGACCGGTGCTGGGTACGCTGCGCTGCCTGGGCGTGACCCGCGGTGAAATCTTTGGGCTGGTGCTAACCGAGGCGCTGGCGCTGGGCGCTCTGGGGGCGATCATCGGCCTGGGGTTGGGTATCCTGCTGGGACGCGGGCTGGTGGGCCTGGTAACCCAAACGATCAATGACCTCTACTTCACCCTGACCGTTCAGGCCGTGTCGCTCTCGCCGTGGACACTTTACAAAGGACTGCTGGCCGGCCTGGCCGCCAGTCTGCTGGCCGCGTTCATCCCGGCCCTGGAAGCGACCACGACGCCGCCCAGCAGCACCCTCAAACGTTCCGAGCAGGAAAGCCGGCTGCAAAGATTGATCCCCGGTTTAACCGTCGCCGGGGTAGTCTTGATACTGGCCGGCTGGCTATTACTGCGCTATTCCAGCCAGGCCCTGAGCCTGAGCTTTACGGCCCTGTTCACCATCTTGCTGGGCGCGGCCCTGCTGACCCCGCTGACAACCCAGTTGTTGATGGGGCTGCTCCGTCCCCTGACCGGCCGGAGCTTTGGCCTGGTCGGTGCGATGGCCCCGCGTGACATCACCCGCTCGCTCAGCCGCACCTCGGTCACCATTGCCGCGCTGATGCTGGCCGTTACCGTCATCATCGGCGTGAGCGTGATGATCGACTCTTTCCGCAACACCATTGTCATCTGGTTGGACCAGGTGCTGGCCGCCGATATCTACATCAGCCCGGCCGGCCAGGATTTGCGCCTGGGCGGCGATATCGACCCGGCCTTGATCGAACAAATGCGCCAGCTCGAGGGCGTGACCTACGTCTCGTTGTTGCGCAATGCCCAGGTATTTTCGGCCAACTACGGCTAGGTCGAGGTACGGGCCTTTAGCCCCCAACCCAACGAGGCAAATCGTCCGCTGCTGTGGGCCATTGGTGGCCCGGCCGAACTGTACGCCGCCCTCGATCAGGGCGCGGTGATGGTTTCCGAGGTATTTGCCCGGCGCCACAACCTACCCCTCAACCGGCCGTCCGAATTGACCCTGGTCGCCGGCCGGGGGGCGCAATCTTTTCCGGTCGCCGGCATCTTTTACGACTATGCCGCCCCGGAAACAGGCTATGTGTTGATGCGGCTGTAGACCTATCGCCGCCACTGGCAGGACGAGGGTGTGTCGAACATTGGCCTCTTCTTGGCGCCCGAGTTAGCGGCCCAAGCGGACGAGATCGCCCGCCGGGTACAGGCTGAATTTGCTGGCCGCTACAGCCTGGCCGTCGACTCGAATCGAGGCATCAAGGAGAATGCGCTGGTGGTGTTCGACCGGACCTTTACCATCACCGCGGCCCTGCGCCTGTTGGCGACGGTCGTCGCCTTCATCGGGGTGTTGAGCACCCTAATGTCCCTGCAACTGGAACGAACCCGCGAGCTGGGCACGTTGCGAGCCAACGGCATGAGCATCCTGCAACTATGGAGCAAAACCTTGCTGGAGACGGCCCTGATGGGGCTGACCGCCGGCCTGATGTCGCTGCCGGTTGGCCTGGCCCTGGCCTTCATCTTGATCTTTGTGATTAACCTGCGCTCCTTTGGCTGGTCGCTCCAATTAAGCCTCAATCCGGCCATCTTTTTACTGGCTTTGCTGGTCGCCCTGACTGCGGCGCTGCTGGCCGGCGTCTATCCGGTGTTGAGGTTGGCTAAAATGGAGATTGCGGCGGCGTTGCGGGAGGAGTAGGGAATTGCGAATTGTGAATTGTGAATGAGGAATGAGGAATGCGTTTAATCGCGGTTATTTTGATCTTACTGATTGCTTGTGGTTTTGTTATTGCCCGCTTTGACCGGATGGGGGCGGGTACGGAAATCAGGGCCAATGTCGACAGCCTGGTAGTAGCCGAAGACACCAGCCAATATGCCCGGGCCGATAAGGTCATCCCGATCAACTTCCCGGCTGACCTGGGGCAACACCCGGAGTACCAATTAGAGTGGTGGTACTACACCGGCAACCTGGCCGATGCGGCGGGCAACCGCTA
>CAYZHI010000397.1:0-3073 GCA_964477335.1 uncultured Caldilineaceae bacterium
GTCCCCGACGTCCCCCCTCACTTGCAGAAATAGGTGCAGCCAACGGCCGCGTCCAACGCTCTGGCTACCAATATCAGGGTTGCACAAAGTTCAACTGCGCCGACGCGTATCGTCATCCCCAAAATCCAGGTTGATGCACCGGTTGTAGGTGACGTAACCTGGAAAGCCTTGAAGCAGGGAGTCGGCCACCTGCCGGGCAGCGCCAACCCCGGCGAACGGGGCAATCTTTATCTGGCCGCTCACAACGACATCTTCGGTGAAATATTCCGCCATTTGGACAAACTGGAACCGGGCGATGAATATTTCGTCTACGGCGGCGAGCAGAAGTTTCGCTACGTGGTAAAGGAAAAACGCATCATTCAACCAACCGATGTAGAAGTAATGGGACCGACTACCGAACCGGTGGCCACTCTGCAAACCTGTTACCCCTATCTGATTGACACCCATCGCCTGGTTGTTATCGGTGAATTGGCCGAATAACCCGCCAATGGTATAATTTCCCCTTGATTGACAAATCTACTTGATAATTCAGCTGGAGACATCTGGAAGATGGCCAAAAAATCACGCCGCGCCCGGCGCGAAGAGACCCAAAAGCAGACCAAAGCAACTATTGCTCCGCCAGCCGAAACGGTGGCCGAGAGCGTCGATTTGCCTGTAATAACCCCGGTGGTCACCCCAAAAGCTGCCGCGATGCCGGAGAATCAGCGCAAAACCCTGGATTTTGCCCGGGAATATTTCCACGTTTATTACGATGTCCGAAATGTGCTAATGATCGGTGGATTGATGTTCCTGGTGCTGGTGGCGCTATCGTTTGCAATTTAGGTGATCTGCAACTGCTGCCAGGCAAGGTCGTGGGCAACAGCTCGAAAAACACCCCAATCGGCAAAGTCACCCGCCAGGGAGCGCAACTGTTCAGCCACAAGCGGCAACTCCGCCACAGTGACAGCCTGAAATTCGGTGATTGCTTCTTTGGGGTCGGTGGGGTGAGGCAAACCAACGGTTGGGTTAGTTAAAAATAGATACGAGACAAACGGTAAAGTTAAATCATCCCCTATCATCGTATAAGTTATGACCGCTAAACAGCGGTCAATTTTTGTTTTAAACCCGGTTTCCTCCTTAAGTTCGCGGCGCAGGGCCTGGTGGGGTTTTTCGCCGGCATCCAACCCACCGGTCATCAACCGATACACCCGCTCGGGATAAAACGACTTGGTGTGGAGCCAGATTCGGCCCTGCTCATTGGGCGCCACCATCACCACCTCGCCACGCCGGTCCCGATCTTTCATTTTATGCAACATCTCTCGCATCACTCCGGTTGAGCCTGTCAGTTCGACGTGCTGTTCGGCAAACGGACCAAAGCGTTTCGCTAATTTCTGCAGCAGGCTGCGGTTGTAGACCTGTTCAAAGATGGGGTCGGTTATCATTTCCTGTCCTCACGAAAGATAGGGGGCAGTTGTCAGTTATCAGTTGTCAGTTGTCAGTTGTCAGTGGTTGGTGTCCATACTCACTGATCACTATTCACCGTTCACTGATTACTGGTCACTGCACAATGGACCAGTCGGTTACATTCCAAGTGAAGGGCGCAAATGGACCAGGCTGAACCCCTTGCAAGCGATCGGCCACCAACAGGTGACGGTTGGGCGCCAGTAAAAAATCGACCGGCCGCTCTTCGGCCAAAATGCGTTGGATGTCGCCATAAACTTCAGCCCGCTCCGCCTCATTGCAGCCGGGGATGGCAACCGCCTCATCGAACAGCCGATCAACTTCAGGATTCTGGTACGAGGTAAAGTTGAGCCCCATGCCCTCGCTGTTTTGAGTAGAATGCCAGTACAACCGCTGATCAGGGTCGGGTAGAATAGGCCAGCTAAAGATAGCCAGGTCAAAATCGTGGGTAAACAGGTCGTCGATGACGCTATCGACCGGGACACTCTCAGCCCGCGCCAACAGGCCCACATCCCGATAGTAGCTACTGAGCAGCCACCCCAACCGCTGGTACAGTTCATTCTGCCCGTTCAAACGAATGCCCAATTCTAATCGTTCGTCGCCTGGCTCCAGCCAGCCGTCGCCATTTCGATCTCGCCAACCGGCCCGGCTCAATATCGACCGGGCCGCGGCAGGATCATAATCCGGTATTGATAATGCACCGTTGGCCGCCCAGTGACCCGGCAACAAAGAGCCGGCCAGCAGTTGACCATCTCCGGCCAGGGCTTCTTGCAAAATAGCCTCTCGGTCGAGGGCTAATAGGAGAGCATGGCGCAGTTCCGGCGGCAGCGCCTCACCATTTTTGGGTACAAAATTGATGGCCAGATAGATCATTTGCGCCGCCGGATAGGTTATCTCTTGAAAATCAGGCCGGGCAAAGCCTACAACTTCAGCCGGCAACGGCCCAAGCAGGTCAAACTGTCCTTCGGACAGGGCAAGGGCCACCTCATCAGCCCGCAGGAAGCGAATCGTGACATTCTCCACGGCTGGCCCTGGCCCGTGATAATAGGGATTTCGCACCAGGCTGAGCCGACGCCGGTCAGCCGGCCACTCGGCGACAATGAAGGGGCCGCTGCCAGCGGGCATAGTTGCAGTAATTTCCGAACTCGGCAGTAAGGGTAGCAGCGCCAGATTAGTCACGGCGGCGCAATCGATCTCGGCGAAGGTCAGCTTGAGGCTCTGGTCGTCGGGAGCTTCAAGCTGGCTAAAGGCGTCCAAAGCCGGGTGGCGGGAGGCCCGCAGACTGTCGACTACAGCAGCGGGGGTCAGGGGCGAACCGTCACTCCAGGTCAAATTTGGCGGCAAATGAAAGACGACTTGCCGGCCGTCCGCCACATATTCCCAACTTTCGGCCAGACCGGGCTGCAAGCGGCCACTTTGCGGATCGACCCGCAGTAACGTCTCAAACAGCAGCGGCGACAATTCGGCTACCAGAGGATGATTGTCGGTAAGTGGATTGAGGCTATCCGGCTGGCCGACCAGACCCAACAAGGCGGCGCCGCCCGAAGGGGGTTGGTTGCGACCGAAGGGAGGCTGGTTGGTGGGTTGCGACCGGAGGGAGGATGATTGGGCCAGGGCAGGTACAGCCGTGTCT
>CAYZHI010000398.1:0-3071 GCA_964477335.1 uncultured Caldilineaceae bacterium
GGCTGATGGAGCCGTACGACATCGCCCCGGTTTTGAAACGCCGGCAAATCGACTCGACCGGCTCGACCTCCTCCAGCGGGATCGGTTCGGCGGCAAAGTTGAACTCCAGCAGGCCGCGCAACGTGCCCAACTGTTCGGACTGGTCGTTGATCAGGTCGGCGTATTGGCGGTAGGTCTGGTAATCGTTGTTGCGGACCGCTTTTTGCAACAGGTGCACGCTCTGGGGGTTGAAGAGGTGATGCTCGCCATCGTCCCGCCACTGGTAATCGCCGCCGGCTTCAAGGGTGCGGCCATTCACCTGCCGCTCGGGGAAAGCGTGGCGGTGACGTTGCAGCGCTTCTTCGGCAATGATATCCAAGCCAATCCCGCCGACCCGGGAGGCGGTCCAGGTGAAATAGCGCTCAACCACCGACTCATTCAGGCCCACGGCTTCAAAAATTTGAGCGCCGCAGTAGCTTTGAATCGTCGAGATGCCCATCTTGGACATCGTTTTGACCACCCCTTTGACCGCGGCTTTGACATATTTCTTGGCCGCCTGCTGGTAGTCGACGCCGGGTAACATACCCTGCTCGATCATATCGGCCAGGGTGGCCAAGGCCAGGTAGGGATTGACGGCGCTGACGCCGTAGCCGATCAACGTGGCAAAATGGTGAACTTCCCGCGGCTCGCCGGACTCCAGGATGAGGGCGGCGTGGGTGCGGGTGCCCTGCCGGATCAGGTGGTGGTGCAAGCCCGACACAGCCAGCAAAGCCGGGATGGGGGCATGGTCGCGATCGAGGCCGCGATCAGACAAAATCAAAATGTTGTAACCCTCGGTAATGAGCCGGTCGGCGGCCTGGTAGAGTTCCTCCATGGCCAG
Source organism: uncultured Caldilineaceae bacterium (assembly GCA_964477335.1). Taxonomy (GTDB): domain Bacteria; phylum Chloroflexota; class Anaerolineae; order 4572-78; family J111; genus CAYNLK01. The sequence continues at coordinate 860 of CAYZHI010000398.1, forward strand.
CTCCATACCGGGGCCATCGTCGGCCGGATTGAACAGGATCGGCAGGGTGACAGGCTTGAAGCCTTCCAGGTTGAGATGGCGCAACTTGGCCAGCTCTTCGTTGGTCAGGATGGGCCAGTTGAGCTTGATCTGGCGGCAATTCTCCGGCCGCGGTTCCAGCAGATTTTGCTCGGAGCCGATCATCACTTCGGTGGCGGTGATAATTTCTTCGCGGATAGCGTCGATGGGCGGGTTGGTTACCTGGGCAAAGAGCTGCTTGAAGTAGTTGTAGAGCAGTTGCGGCCGGTCGGACAGAACCGCCAGCGGCGCGTCGTTGCCCATCGAGCCGACCGGCTCGATCCCGTCCCTGGCCATTGGCCCAACAATCAGCCGCAAATCTTCAAAGGTGTAGCCAAAAGCCTGCTGGAGGGTAGTGATGGCGGCGTGGTCGTAGTCCGTGGAGCGTGGAGCGTAGAGCGTGGTTTGTTGCCCGTTGTCTGTTGTCTGTTGGCCGTTGTTATTTGACCACTGACCACTGACCGCCGACCACTGATCACTGAGCACTGACCACTGTTCACTGACCACTGACCACTGACCACTGGCCACTTCCGGCGCCGGCAAGTCATCCAATTTTACCAAATATTTATCCAGCCACTGCCGGTAGGGCTGGGCCGTGGCCATCTGCTGTTTCAGCTCCTCATCGGTCACAATCCGGCCCTGGGCGGTGTCGATCAGCAGCATCCGGCCCGGCTCCAGGCGGCCTTTGTGCAGCACCCGCTCCGGCGGCGTCTCCAGCACGCCAACCTCGGAGGCCATAATCACCAAATCGTCTTTGGTGACGTAGTAGCGCGACGGGCGGAGACCGTTGCGGTCCAGCACCGCGCCCACCACCACGCCGTCGGTGAAACCAATCGAGGCCGGGCCATCCCACGGCTCCATGAGGGTGCTGTGATACTCATAGAAGGCCTTCTTCTCATCGCTCATGCTCTCGTGGTTGGACCACGGCTCCGGGATCATCATCATCACCGCGTGGGGCAACGAGCGGCCGGCCAGGGTCAGGAACTCCAGGCAGTTATCGAACATGGCTGAGTCGCTGCCGTTGGGGTCGATCACCGGCAGAATTTTGGGCAGGTCGTCGCCAAAGAGGGTCGATTGGAAGCGGGTCTGCTGGGCAAAGAGCCAGTTGATATTGCCGCGCAGGGTGTTGATTTCGCCGTTGTGGATCAGGTAGCGGTAGGGATGGGCTCGCTCCCAACTGGGGAAGGTATTGGTGCTGAAACGGGAGTGGACCAGGGCCAGGGCGCTCTCGATAGCCGGGTCGGCCAGGTCGGGGTAGTAATCCTCCAACTGCTCTGACATCAGCATTCCTTTGTAGACGATGGTTTTGTAAGAGAGGCTGCTAACGTAAAAGTAGCGGCTGCCTTCCATTTCAGAGAAGCGAATGGCTTTTTCGGCCTGCTTACGGATAACATATAATTTCCGCTCAAAGGCCATATCGTCGGTAATGGCCGGGTTGCGGCCAATAAAAAGCTGGTAGACGGCCGGTTCGCCTTTGAGGGCGGTCTCGCCCAGAGTGGCGTTGTTGGTGGGCACGCGGCGCCAGCCTAACAGGCGCTGCCCTTCCTGGGCAATAATCCGTTCAAAACGCTGCTGCCAGGCCCGCCGCAGCAGGGCCTCCGGCGGCAGGTAGACCATCCCGACGCCGTACTGGCCCGGCGCCGGCAACTCGATGCCGGCCTCGGCGGCGGCCTTTGTGAGAAAGGCGTGGGGCAGTTGCATCAAGATGCCGGCCCCGTCGCCGGTGTTCGGTTCGGCCCCGGTGGCGCCGCGGTGAGTCAGGTTGCGCAGAACCGTCAAGGCCTGCCGCACAATCTCGTTGGACTTGTGACCTTTGATATTGACCACAAAGCCGACGCCGCAGGCGTCGTGTTCAAACCGGGGGTCGTACAACCCCTGCTTGGGGGGCAAGCCGTAGGGATATTGTTGGGTCATGGCGACACACTCCTTCCCGATAACAAAATTCCCCAACACTCTCAACAACCTGGCGCCGTTGCAGTTGGGGCTAAGAATCGTGGCAGAAATTTTAGGTTGGAACAGATAGTATCAGTGGATCCAATTTTTTGGTAGCAGAGGCATCCCTATGCCTCTGCGGGCGGGCATAGGGATGCCCGCCTATGGCTCAGTAGATCCAATTTTTGGTAGCAGAGGCATCCCTATGCCTCTGCGGGCGGGC
>CAYZHI010000399.1:0-3049 GCA_964477335.1 uncultured Caldilineaceae bacterium
CGGCTCCCACCCTAGCTTGGTCCGGGCCTTGCTGGCGTCACCGATCAGCAAATCGACTTCGGCTGGGCGATAGAAGCGCTCATCGACGACCACATGAGCCTCATAATTCAATCCCAAATAGGCAAAGGCCACCTCACACAGGCGGCGAACCGAGTGAGTTTCACCTGTGGCAATGACGTAATCGTCCGGCTCAGTCTGCTGGAGCATCAGCCACATCGCCCGTACGTAATCGCCGGCGTAGCCCCAATCGCGCCGGGCTTCCAGATTGCCCAGCCGCACCTCGTTGGCCAGCCCCATTTTGATCCGGGCCGCGCCATAGGTAACTTTGTGGGTAACGAACTCTAACCCGCGCCGGGGGCTTTCGTGGTTAAAAAGAATGCCGGAGCAGGCAAATAGGTTGTAACTTTCGCGGTAATTGACCGTGATCCAATGGCCGTAGACCTTGGCCACTCCGTAAGGGCTGCGCGGATAGAACGGCGTATTCTCATTCTGGGGAACTTCCCGCACTTTGCCAAACATCTCACTGCTGGAAGCCTGGTAAAAGCGAATCTCGGGGTTGACGATGCGGATGGCATCGAGCATGCGGGTAACGCCCAGGGCGGTAAATTCACCGGTCAGCACCGGCTGCCGCCATGAGGTCGGCACAAAGGACTGCGCGGCCAGGTTGTAGACCTCGGTGGGCTTGGTCTCGCGTAAAATATCAATCAGCGACATTTGATCCAAAAGGTCGCCCTGGACAATTTCCAAAGCCTCCGTTTCCTGCAGGTGGGCAATTCGGTCAAAGTTGACCGTGCTGCTGCGCCGCACCATACCGATTACTTTATAACCTTGCTCCAACAAGAAGTCGGCCAGGTAAGAACCATCCTGACCGGTAATGCCCGTAATCAGGGCTGTTTTCCGGCTCATAAACCCAATCTCCGTAGGTTAGGGGTGCGTCCAAAATTTTTGGAAAGCACAGGGAGGAATTGGGAGATCACCCCCCACACCCCCCGGTCCGCCTAAAATGTCGGACACACCCAAAGAATCATCAAAGATGACTTAGCCAGCGCCAATTTGGCTGTGATCACGCGGTAGCAAGGCCAGCATCTCGACAGGCTGGAGCGCCGCTAGGGGACCGGTTTTATAATCCGGTACATTCCGGGTAACCAGATATTGCGCTCCCACTTGGACGGCAGACATCATCTGAACTGCATCTTCAAAGTCTTCATAGGGCAGATTGAGCGCCCGCTCGATGGTTGTCTGGTCTACCGGGGCAACAACTAAAAATTGCAGCAGATCGGTTAGACTCATCCGAGCTATCGCTGGAGACTGCTCTTTAGCAATCAGGTAAAACAAAGTACTCAACGTATGAGCCGCAACATAGCCCTCAATTAGGCCGGTTTCAGCACAAGCCAGTAAACGAGCTGAATTGAGATAAAACGGTTCCCGTTGCTGCAAGACATCAAGGATGAGGTTGAGATCAATCAGTACCCGATGGCGGGGAGCCATATTTTTTCTCCAAGTACTGGCGATAATCATTCACCGATACATTGGACGACAACAGGCCCGACAGGCGTTGCACAATGGGCGCCTTAGCTAAAGGATCGTTATCGATGGGTAACTGCCGGAGATATTCAGAAACCAACCGGGTCAAAGTGGTTTTATGCTCAAGAGCGTATTGTTTAGCTCTGACGAGCACCTCATGGGGTACACGAATGGTCAGTTTTGTATCTTCCATACCTTAGCTAAACCTTTGTGCCGTACAGAATAGCATCTTTCAATACGGCTGTCAAATTTTTCTGACTTTAATCGTGGAAAACCTGCTATACCTCTGTCCAGCAGACCGCGTCGAAGGCGACCATGGGGATGTTGCCCTGAAAAGGATGTTCCCCGGTCATATCGCTCAGCCGGACGTAACCTTCACCTGGCTTGAAGGGATAGGTCCCCAACAAGACCCAATTATTGAAATATTTACTCTGGTCCACCGCCACCTCAGCCTGGCCGTCGGCGTACACAATCCGGTAGCGGGCGTTGGTAGTGGTGGCATAGTTTTCGGGGATGTAAACCCACACTTGCCACTGGCCCGCTCTGGGCAAAATTGGCCGCCACTCGGCCCAGTTAGTCTCTACCTCGGCGGCGGAATAGGTCCACAACATCGTCCCCTGAAAGCCAACCGGGGCGCTGTACCAGTAATCGACCCTGGCTTTGCGGAAGCGACCGGCCTGCGGGTCGGTCCGCTGCGAATCGACCACCACCTGAATGTGGCTGATGGCCTCGGCGGTTTGGGCAAAACTCTGCGGCCGACGGGCGTTGATAAAGGGAGTGGGGCTAAAGTAATTAGCCATCACGGCCGCTTTATCTTTGACCATAGGCGTCCAGTTGCCGATAGGCAGCTTATTCCGCCGAATCTCAAAATGGAGGTGAGCCACCCAGCGTCCCTGGGGATACTGGGCCGTTTTGGTCCCTTTGCCCATCGTGCCAATTTGCTGCCCCCGGGCCACTTTCTGGCCTATCTGGCTGACCATGATTTTGTCCAGGTGGGCGTACTGCGACCAAACCCGGCTGCCGTCGGGCAAGGCATGTTCCAGCAAGACGATATTGCCCCAACTGGGCGGATAGTCGCCAAATTCCACCACCCGCCCGTTGGAAATGGCGTAAATGGGATCGCCCAAATCGGTATCGCCGCCGCCGCGGCCGTTCCAATCTTCGCCCGGGTGCCACACCCCAAACGATTTGTAATAGCCGGGATCGGCCAGAACTGCGTCAACTTTGTGCGTCTGGAATACATCGACGTTGTCGCCTCGCGGTCCGACGGGGAAATCAAAGCCATCAGAAACGGGCACGCCATCGGCTGTTTCTTGAGTCATGTTGGCCTCCTGTGTTTGCCTGCGAACCTACTGCTTCAATAGTTATAGCTAAATGGATGATCTGGTAGAGAATTGGGCAAGGATGACTTGTTTCCAAACCCTTAGATTTTAACATACTGTCAGGTGAAGGTCAACCGTTTTTGAGCGCCGGGTGTGTCCGAAATTTTAGGCGAGCTTTGGGGCGGGATGAAGAGTAGCCCAAA
>CAYZHI010000400.1:0-3049 GCA_964477335.1 uncultured Caldilineaceae bacterium
TTTGGGATTTTGGACTTATTGAACGATTGCCCCCATGAGTGCACAATTGCTACGTTGAGTTTTGAGTTTTGAGTTTTGAGTTTTGAGTTATCAGTGGTCAGCGGTCCGCGGTCGGTGGTCAGTGGTCGGTGGTCGGCGGTCAGCGAGTTACTGATTACTGTTCACTGATTACTGTTCACTGCTCATTGTTGCCAGAACTTCCTCCCGCAGTTGGCGGCGCAGGACTTTGCCGGCCAGGGATTTGGGCAAATCGTCACGAAAGACAACAAGACGAGGCTGCTTGTAGGGGGCCAGCCGTTCCCGGCAAAAGGTCCGAATTTCGGCCGGGGTAGCGGTTTCGCCGGGTTTGAGGATGAGGTAAGCGGCAATTTTCTCGCCGCGCATCCCGTCGGGCAGGCCGATGACGGCCGCTTCCAGCACTTTGGGGTGCTGGTACAACACCTCCTCGACCTCACGCGGGTAGACATTGTAACCGGCGCTCAGGATCATATCCTTTTTACGGTCAACAATATAAAAGTAACCTTCTTCATCCATCCGGGCGATGTCGCCCGTACGCAGCCAGCCATCGATCATCGCCGCGGCGGTTTCCTCCGGGGCCTGCCAGTAACCCAGCATCACCTGCGGCCCTTTGACCATCAACTCGCCCACTGCGCCAACGCCCAACGCTTTGGCCGGCTCTGCCAGATCGACAATTTTGGCCTCTGTGCCAATGATCGGCACGCCGATGCTGCCAAATTTGCGCTGCCCCTTGAGCGGGTTGACGTGGGTCACCGAGGAGGCTTCAGTCATACCGTAAGCTTCGGCAATGCGAGCGCCGGTGCGGGCTTCAAACTTCTCCATCACATCGACCGGCAAGGGCGCGGCGCCGCTGAACACAGCCTTGATCGACGACAAATCAACCTGGTCGATGGCGCGATAATTGTTGAGCGCCACAAACAAAGCCGGTACGCCGGTAAAAAATGTGGGACGTTCAGCCACAATTGCGTCAACAATGGCCTTGATCTCCGGCTGCGGGATAAGCACCAGCGTCGAGGCCAGGTGGATGGCCATATTCATCAGGCCGTTCATCCCATACACGTGAAAGAAGGGCATAATCGCCAGGGCGATGTCTTCGGCCTGGCCATGCTCATAGAGCAAGAATGAGCGGATCTGGGTCAGGCTGGCAATCAGGTTGCGATGGCTCAACATAGCCCCTTTGGGCAATCCGGTAGTGCCGCCGGTATATTGCAAACAGGCCAGCTCCTCCGGCTCCAAGGGCACGGGCGGCGGCGGCTCACTATGGGCATCGATGAGTTTTTTGAAGGCGTGCACCGTCTGCCCATATTGAACGTCAACCCATTTGCCCTGGCGGCGCAGTTCCAGGGGCGCCAGCAGCCGTTTAAAGAAAGGCATATAATCCTGGATGCCGGTCAGAACAACCTGCTTGATTTGTAATTTTTGCCTGACCGCGTCAATGCGGGGCCAGAACATATCCATACCGATGACCATTTTCACCCCGGCGTCGCCCCACTGGAATTCAAGCTCACGCTCCACGTAGAGGGGATTGGTCATCACCGTAACGGCGCCCAGGGAGAGGGTAGCGTAATAGGCGATCAGGGTTTGGGGGCAGTTCGGCAACATAATCGCCACCCGATCCCCCCGGCCGATTCCCAAAGCGTACAGGCCAGCAGCCAGCCGGTCGACCTGCTCCTTCAGAGCGCGATAACTCAGGCGCGCCCCCATAAACACGCAGGCCGTCTGCTGCGGATATTGTTCGGCGGCCTGCCTGAGCAAATCGGGGATGGTGATGGCCGGGATATTCAGTTGTCCCGGCACCTGCGGATCGTAAAATTTTAGCCAGGGTTTCGACATCGGACGACTCGATCAGTCACTATAACCACATTATAACATATTTATGATACAATAGTTCCTTAAGCAATTGCAACCCCCCTTATGTCCCTAATCCGCTCAAAATTCGCAGCTATTATAGCCCATTGTTCCACTCGTTCAAACAGACTATAATTATAAGTGAACGGCACATAGAAGTGCCAGTCACTTTCCAAGCCAAAGCAGTGGGGGGGGAAAGGATCACGCACCGGCATGACTACCACCAGACCATTGTTGAACGCTGCTTTGTTGGTCGCTTTCATATTACTTCTGCTACCTCAACAATATGCGGCGATAACTCAGGCCGATGCACCCCCATTCCAGTCTGATCTTTATCCCCGCTGCACTCAAGCCTCGCTGACTTCACCCCTAACCGGCCTGGATGAAGCAGATTATGACCATCACCTCTACTTGCCGCTGATTTTCAAAGCGCCGGACCCGCCGTCGCCCTGCACCGTTTACTGCGGCCTGGCCCTGGCCGATGATCCCTATCGCCCCGCCGGCTACCATACCTACTTTGCCGATGAGTTTGACAGTAACCAACTGCTCGACTACTGGGTGGTGCAGCCGCAGATGACCCCGGCCAGTTACAGCCCTCCCCTGACCGGCCAGGTGGAGGTGAACAACGGCGCGCTCAAGGTGGCCGTCCCCGATCGAGATGTCTCCTTTCCCTATCTCTACCTGGTGGACAACCTGGCCACCACCTACGATGTGGCCCATACCAGCGCCGCCGGTGAATGGGCGCCGCGGGTCGACTGGCTGCCCGATGAGGGGAATTTTAGAATTGCGTTGCGGGTTCGCTTCAACGTGGAGCAGTTGGGCGAGCACCGCATTGCGATCTATGCCGACGGCCACCGGCCCGCCTATGCCGGCCCCCTGTTCTATGTCGGGACCGATTACAACGACCAACAGGCAGTCTGGCGGGGACTGATTGTCGGCGCGAACCGGGGCAATAGTTTTGTCGATCTGGGCGACCTGGGTTACAGCGACCCCTATACCGGCTGGGTGGTAGTGACCGTCGATTTCGACTACAGCGCCGATGCTTTCACCCTGGCCGTGGATGGAACACCGCTGATCCGCCAGCCCCTCAGCTCCTTCAAAGGCTATCCCACCGCCGCAACTCGACCGGATATCCTCTATCTCGGCTCGCTGGCCCTGCTGCAAGAACCGGTCGCCTGGAGCG
>CAYZHI010000401.1:0-2995 GCA_964477335.1 uncultured Caldilineaceae bacterium
TGTTGGCCCAACTGATCAATGCCCAGGAAGAGGAGCGGCGGCGCATCGCCCGCGAATTGCACGACGGCGTGGGCCAGGCGCTAACCTCGTTGATGGTCGGCCTGAAACTGATCAATCAGCCAGAGAGTTCCCCCACGGTCGAAAGTAAAACAACCGAACTGCGCCAGATCGTCAGTGAAACCCTGGAAGATGTGCGCCTGCTCAGCCGCCAGTTGCGGCCCAGTGTGCTGGATGACCTGGGGCTGGCCGCGGCCCTGGAACGATACGCGGCCGAGTTCCGCAGTTGGCACCCCGGCTTAACCGTTGACCTTCATTGCGATTTGCCTCAGCGTCTCCCCCCGCCGGTAGAAACCACTCTGTATCGAATTGTGCAGGAAGCGATGACCAACGCCGCCCGCCACGGCCAGGCCAACACGGTGAGTGTGCTCTTGTCGACCCGCAATGGCCGGGTGCAGGCCATTATTGAAGACGATGGTTGCGGCTTTGACCCCGTCGCGGCTCGTCGTTCCAAAGATAGTGTGGGCTTGCACAGCATGGCCGAACGGGCCGAGCTTTTGGGCGGCGAGCTAAACATCGAAAGCAGCCGGGAAGGCACTACCGTTTATGTGGAGGCGCCTGTATGAGCCAGCCGATCCGTATTGTCCTGGCCGATGACCACGCCGTGCTACGCGCCGGCCTCAAGGCGCTGCTCAATGCTGAAGCCGATATGGAAGTCGTCGGTGAGACCGGCGGCGAAGGGGACTGCATCAGTGACATTGTGCGCGGCCAGCCCGATGTGGTCCTGCTGGACATCAATATGCCCTGCTGCAACGGCCTGGAGATGCTGGCCGAAATTCGCCAACAACTGCCCCGGAGCCGCGTGCTGATGCTGACGATGCACGACGACGCCGGCTACTTGCGCCAGGTGCTGGCCGCCGGCGGCTCCGGCTACGTGCTCAAACAGGCCGCCGATACCGAGCTGCTCACCGCCATTCGGACGGTCTACAACGGCGGCGTATTCTTGCATCCCCAACACACCAAGATTTTGCTGGAAGACTCCCTCAGCCGGTCCACTGCCTCCCCGCCCGGCGCTGACCCGTTGGCCCGCCTGAGCGACCGCGAACTGGCTGTGCTGCGCCTGATTGCTCTGGGCCACGCCAACAAAGAAATTGCCGAGCTGCTCTATCTCAGCGTCAAAACCGTCGAAACCTACAAAGCCCGGTTGATGGAAAAACTCAACCTCAAAAGCCGGGCGGCCCTGGTCCGTTTTGCCCTCAACCACAAGCTGCTCGACGACGAAAAATCGTGACCTGTCAGGGAATTCCCTGACACCCCCCTTCGCCTTTTCCTGACAACCTCCGCCAAAATAGCGGGTTTCTCCTGCTACAAGCCAGCCTCTAAATTTGTTAAAATAGTCACAACTATTTAGCAGCAAGGAGGTCAAGCAAATTATGGCGGAACTGGTTGTCAAAGAAAACCTGCTCATACGTATGCAAGCGGACGTCAAACGGGCCGTGCAGAAGCCGGAAAATGAGCGGCGTTGGGGGATGGTCATCGACCTGCGCAAGTGTGTGGGCTGCCACGCCTGCACCGTCTCCTGCATAGCCGAAAACAAATTGCCGCCCGGCGTGGTCTACCGGCCGGTGCTGGACCAGGAAATTGGGACTTACCCCAACGTTACCCGGCGCTTTGTGCCCCGCCCCTGTATGCAGTGCGATGAGCCGCCCTGCACGCCGGTCTGCCCGGTCAACGCTACCTGGAAACGATCCGACGGCATTGTGGCGATTGATTACGAGCAGTGCATCGGCTGCCGCTACTGCATCACCGCCTGCCCTTACGGGGCGCGCACTTTTGATTTCGGCAGCACCTACACTGAAAACACCCCGGCCCAACAACCTTACGAACTCCTGGCCAACTTTGAATACGGTCAGGAATGGACCAGGGCCGTCGGTGTGGAAGAATCGCCGGTGGGCAACGTGCGCAAATGCCATTTCTGCCTGCACCGATTGGAGCAGGGCCAACTACCCATGTGCGTAACCACCTGCATCGGCGTGGCCAACTACTTTGGCGACCTGAACGATCCTGACAGTGTGGTCTCGCAAATGGCCGCTTTGCCCAACGCCATGGTGCTCAAAGAAGAAATGGGCACCAAACCCAAAGTATACTATCTGGTTTAAGGAGGTTGACGATGTTAATACGGCGTATTCTGTATGCGCTGGGCGGACTGGCCTTGCTGGTGGGCATCTGGGGTGTGTACGACCGCCTGGCCTTTGGCCATATGAATGCTGCTTACGGCTCTTATGTAGTCTGGGGCCTGTGGGTGGCGATGTACCTGTTCTTTGCCGGTACAGCCGCCGGCGCATTTATGATGGCCACACTTGATTATCTATTCAATATCCGGCTCTTTAAAGGGACGGGCAAGGTGGCGTTGTGGGGCGCCCTGGTCGCACTGGGGGCGGCGTTGTTGTCCATCTGGCTTGACCTGGGCCATCTGGACCGCATCTGGAAGGTATACCTGCAAGGCAATCCCAATTCGGTGATGTTCCAGATGGTCTGGGGCTACACCCTTTTTGGCCTGATTGTCCTGGTTAGCCTGGTTCTGGCCCTGCGCCAACCAGATAGCCGCTGGCTCAAACTGTTGATGGCGGTTGGTTTGGCGGTATCGCTGTTTGTGGCCGGCGCCGTGGGCGCGCTGTTGGGGGTGCAGGCGGCCCGGCCGTTCTGGCACGTGGGTCTGTTTCCGGTGCAATTCCCGGTCTTTGGATTAGCGTCGGGAGCGGCGCTGATGCTGATTGCGTTGGGCTGGTTTGGTCCGGCCGATGACCCCCGGCGGCCGCAGCAGTTGTGGGTGTTGGGACTGCTCAGCGTGGTGTTACTGGGAGTCAAACTGTACTTCATGTGGGCCGATTTTTCCCAAAGCATCTACGGCGGCGTGCCGATGAATGTTGAGGCGGTCAATCAGGTGCTTTTTGGGGAATACTGGTGGGCCTTCTGGCTGCTGCAAATTCTCATCGGC
>CAYZHI010000402.1:0-2993 GCA_964477335.1 uncultured Caldilineaceae bacterium
GAGTAGGGGAGGGCTAGAAAGGCGTAGAGAAGGAGGAAGAGGGTGAAAAAGAGGGTGTGGGCGAGTTGGGGAGCGGGAAGCGAGGAGCGGAGAGCGGAGAGCGGGGACGGGGAGCGGGGGGAGGGAGTTGGTTGGATGGATGGTTGGTAGAATGGTTTGTTAGTGACGATGAAGGCCAGGCTGAAGATAGCGAGGGCCGCGGCGATGAGGTGGGGCAGGCCCAGACTGAGAGGAAATTCGGGATTAATGGCAGCCAGGTCCAGCAGCCGCGGCGGCGACAGGAATTCTCCCAGGCTGATAAAATTTTGGCGAAAATCGAAAAAACCACGGGTGATCCCTTCCAGCTTGATCTGATCTCGCTCGCCAAAAGCCGGTAGCCAGAAAATAGCCGCCAATCCCAGGCCAAGAAGCGTAGCTACCAGGGTACGCCATAGAGAATTTACCATTTTGGACACTTGCACCGGAACAAAGTGTAGGTGTTTACGATTGACGATTTTTAGCCAATAGGTTGGCCAAGACTTTCGTAAGTCGTCAACCCCTTCACTCCGTTCCGGGGCCAGTGTCGTAAATCGTAAATCGGGCTGGTTGGTTTCAAGAATTAGCAAGAATAGCAGGTAGGCAGCCAAAAGTGGCGCAAAGAGCATGGCGCTGATGTTGTGGCTGAGCAGCAGCCCGGCCAGGGACACGGCTGCGGCGATGAGGTAACGGGGGCGACCATCGGTGATCAGGCCGTGGTAGGCCCAAAAGATCCACGGATAGAAAGCCAGGCCGGTAAACTGGCCGTAGTTGCCCTGAATGTAGGCTTCGCGCAGCCGGTAGGGCGCGTACACGTACAGCGCCGCTGCGACCAGGGCCGGCGCCGGGCCAAAGATACGCCGGACGAACAGGTACATCCCCAGGCTATAGAGCAAAAAGCCAAGAATGACGACCGCTTTCATCGACTCATCGAGCGGCAGGCCGGTGAGGTGGAAGATTTGAGTGAGCTGGTAGAGCGAGGGGGGGGCGTAGCTAAAAATCGGCATCCCATGGCCGAAGGCCAGGTCTGTGCCCCAGCGCGGGTAAAAGTTGCCTTCCTGCCAGGCCCGGTTGAGTTCAACTTGCCGCATCAGGTGAACCGGGCCGTCGGCGGTATTGGGCAATCCGGCGTGAGTAAGCAGCGGCATGATGGCAAAGATCGGCAGGAGCAGGGCCAGCAGCCAACCGTAATCGCAATTTTGAGTTTTGAGTTTTGAGTTTTGAGTTGGGTAAGATTTCACGTTTTACGTTTCACGGCTAGTAACTACGGCGTAAATGGCCCTGTCAGCGGTCGTTAACCGCCAACCCGATTAACTCGATAAAATCTGCGCCGGCAGGGGTGGTTAAGCGCTGCCCGGTTGCCGGGTCATATAGCCCGATGATGAGCCGATAGTCACCCGGCGATACGTGCTCCAGCGGAATATGCCGCGTCTCAATAATAGTTTGCCCGGGCAACCACGTCGAGGTGGGGTAAGCCCCGGCCAAAGGCGGGCTGTCGAAACCGGCCACCCGATTGTGGTCCAAATCGAGCAGTTGAGCAAACACGGTGTAATCGGCTGAGGGGCGTTGGTTGGCCTGCCAGGCCAGCTTGAAATCAAGCCGCGTTGGGGTTAGCAAGGTTACTTCATAACCGGTCAACCCAATTGTAGCAACCCCATTGATGAATGAGGCGTCGAGTTGGTGGGCCAGCGGCGCAGGCGGTTGCCGCGGCGCCACGTTGATCGTCGTTAATTGGGCTGTGTCGCCAGGGCCATCCGCCAGCGGAATTGGCCGATAACCCTGAGCCGGATCGATCAAGCCGACCCGCACGGCGTAAGCCTGCGGCGGGGTATCACCGGTCAGGTAAAGGTCGTGCTCATCGCGCACGTAGCGGCGATTGTCCCAATGGAAGGTGGGTAGATTGCTCTCAGTAGTGACGTCGCCTGGCGTGTAATTGGTGGCATCAGCGATAGTGGTCAAATCGTCCAGCCGGTCCAGGTGGACGAAGGGTTGCAAATTGGTCCGGTGAGGCGCGGCGTTGGTTTGCCAGTAAAGGACGACCTGCAAATAGCCGCCGGCAGGGATAACCGGACTGCTCAAACTATACCCAATCAAGCTGATGCCGTTGGCGAAATCGATGCGGGTGTGCTGTTGGGCGGGGAGAGCCTGGTGGGGCGGAGAAGTAAAGGTGAAGACGAGCCGGAGCAGCGGCTTAAGCCACAACGCCCCGACCAGGACCAGGGCAGCGGCGACAAGGACAGACCTATTGAGATTTAGTGCAGGGGGGCAGGGGGGCAGGGGGGCAGGGGAGATTTCTTCCGTCTCACCTCTGCCCCTCTGCTCCCTTGCCCCCCTGCTTCTGATTATCCCGGCAGCAATCAGGCCCACCAACGTCAATCCGGTCAGGGCAATCGCCGCTACCCGCACCGGCGTTTCGCCAAAGTGGAGGGTCAGGGTGTGCTGGCCGGCGGGAATGTCGATTAGAATCAAACCGGAGTCCGGCTCGGGCCGGATGGGGATGGGTTGGTCATCAAGCGTGGCCTGCCAGCCGGGAAAGTTGAACTGGAAAAAGCGCAGGGTGAAGGGGCTGGGCGTATCGAGTTGGTACTGGTGGGTTACGGCCGACTGCCGAATGGGGATGGCCATTGCGCCGGGCGGCAGGCTGGCCCGATCGAGCCGTTCGGGAGTTTGGTTGGCCTGATAGACTTCCACCAGCGGCGAGGTGGTCGGTGGTTGGGTCACGGTTTGGGGCAGGTATTCGCCCAGGGTGGTGGTGCCAATCGATTGCGAGCTGCGTTCGTAGTTGATCTGATCGGCCAGCGTTAGTTCGCCGTATTGGGTGAAGGGGGTAATCGGATAGAGCAAAGGCGCGACCGCCCCAAGCTGAATAACCAGGCATAATCCGGTTACAGGGCGGCGATAGCGCGGTGGGGAGAGCAACATCGCGGCGCCGGCCAGAACGGCCAGTCCCAGGTTAGCCAGGCCGAGCATCCGCCACG
>CAYZHI010000403.1:0-2990 GCA_964477335.1 uncultured Caldilineaceae bacterium
TTTGGAGGAGCGACCGCGCTGCCCCGGCTGTTCCCGCCAGGTCAACGAAGCCTGCATTATCTGCCCTGATAGCCATACCACGCGGAAGAAAATTTGTCCCAAGTTCGATAACAGCCTGAACCTGCAATGGAACATCTGCCCTTTCTGCGGCACCCACGTGTCCACGGCAGCCGTTGGGTATGATGACTACCAGGACCGCTCGGGCCGCCCGGTCGCCCATCAGCAGACCCGGCCGATGACCGTACCGCCGCAACCCCCTGAGGAAGAGTTGGTGGTTACGACTCCGCCCACCACCCGCACCGACGAAACTCGGCCCCAACTGCCGCAAGTCGACCTGGCCTGACCCTTGCACCCCTACAACTGAAATTGGTCGCACCCAAATAAAAAAGTCACCCTCCGATACATTGCGTGTCAGGGTGACTTTTCGTTTACGGCGGAAAAAAGTTTATACCACTGCCGGTACAACATTTCCGGCCTCCCGGATAGCCCGCCTGACGTCGGTCAGGTAGAGGACGATGATACCGAAGATGAAGAAGATGATCACCGGCAGCATCGCTACACGGGCGCTGCCGGTCAGTTGTACAGCCACGCCAAAGACCACCGGCCCAATCCACGACGTTCCCCGTTCGCTGATTTCATACAGGCCAAAATAAGCCGCTTCCCGATTTTGAGGGATCATCTGGGAGAAGAGCGAGCGGCTGAGGGCTTGCGAACTGCCCAGTACCAGGGCGATCAGCCCGGCTAAAATCCAAAATTGAAACACTGAGTAGAGAATGGTGTAAGCATAAATCAAGATGCCACACCAGATGACCAGATTGATGATGAGGGTCAGCTTGGTGCCAATTCGTTTGGCAATTTGATTGAACAGAATGGCCCCAAGCGCAGCGACAAATTGAATCATCAAAACTACCTGAACCAACGTCCGGGACTCGATGCCTAACTCGCTGGCGGCAAAAATGGTGGAAACGATGATGACAGTTTGAATACCATCGTTGTAAACCAGATAACCAATCAGGTATTGCAACGTTTTGGGGTATCTAAAAAACATTTCTTTAAGTGAAGCGATGAATTCTTTGAAGCCGTGGGTCAGGTAATTCGCACCGGCGGGTAAGCTAACCAGCGGTTCCCGCTGGATGAGTCGTTGCTGGGGAAATATGACCGTAAAGGCCAGCCACCAGATGCCAGCGCTGGCCAATGCTATTCTTACCGCCAGGCCGCTATCCTGCATAAAATAGAACAGGATCATGTTGAGCAGTAACAATACTCCTCCGCCAAAATAGCCAAAAGCGAACCCCTTGGAACTGACCGCGTCCCGTTGATCCGGGCTGGCAATATCTGGTAGAAAGGCGTTATAGAAGACAATGGCGGCGCCAAAAGAAAGGTTAGCCAGGATGAAGAGGAGTCCCCCCAGAATAATTAGATTACCTTGCACCAGGAAGAGCAGGATTGTAGCCGTGGCGCCAATGTAGGCAAACAGCAGCAGCAGCCGTTTCTTTAAGTTGGAAAAGTCGGCCACAGCCCCCAAAATTGGCAGAAAGATAACCTGCAACACCACTGAAATGGAAACACAAAAAGGAAAAAAGGCCTCCCCCTGAACCGGATAGCCCAAGAGATTAACGGCGCCTCCTTGCGCCTCGGCTAAATTGGTCAGGTAAGGTCCAAGGAAGGTGGTTACCACGGTAACGCTAAAGGCCGAGTTCGCCCAGTCATACATTGCCCAACCGGTAATTTCACGTTGATTGTTCTGCAAGGTGGCGTTCCCCCTAAATGGTGGTAGTGTGACAGCAAGGTTAACTTAACCGGACTTTACCAGTGACCGGATTTTACCAGAAGGAGGGGATTGCCCCGAATTGGTTGAGCAGAATTAACCAATCCGAATATTCCCACTCTTCGACGATCTTGCCGTTTTCCCAGTGGGCGATGTTGCAGCCGGAAAAAGTCACCCGTTTACCGGTGCCGGATACGTGCGTGGTCGGCGACTCGCCGATCTGGGTGCCCTTAAAGGTCCAGCGCGAGACCACCCGATTTCCTTCCGCCACCAGCTCGTGGATGGTGACCCGCTGATCCGGATAGGCGCTGCGGCTGTCGGCTACAAACTTCTTGGCCGCCGCCGGGCCGTTGATGTCGGGAAAGGGAGGTTTGTGCCGGACATAATACAAGGCGTAATATTTATCCATAACCTCCAGGTTGCCCCGATTCCAACCTTCTTCAATAATTTCACGGATAGCTGCTTTTAATTGATCTGGAGTCATTGGTGTAATCCTCCCCTGTGAAGGTATTCTCCAAAACATTTGATTATACGTGGCGCTATTGAAATTGCCTAATCAGCCGCAACCTTGAGTATTGCAGCCAGGCTACGCTCGATGTCAGCTGCCGTGGTAGCCCAGGAGGAGACGCTGATTCGCATCGCCGTGTGCCCTTGCCAGACGGTGCCGCCGCACCAGCAGGTCCCTTCGGCCTGGAGATTGGCGATAACCCGCTGTGTTTTCTCACGGTCGCCAAAGGAGACTAGAACCTGATTGAGGACAACCTCATTGAGGACCTGATAACCGGCTGCGGCCAGCTCTTCGGCCAGGCGTTGGGCGTAACGACAGGTCCGTTCGATGAGGTCGGCCACGCCTGATCGTCCCAGCGACCGTAACGCCGCCCAGACTTCCACCCCCCGCGCCCGGCGAGACAGTTCCGGGGTATAATCTGATGGATTTCGCTGTTCGCTGGTGGTGGGCAAATAGTCGGCGGTAATGGCCATGGCCGCCCGCAGGCTGTCAGCGTCGCGCACAAAGGCTAAACCACTGTCGTAGGGGACATTGAGCCACTTGTGGGCGTCGGTGGCCCATGAATCGGCTTGCTCTACTCCCGCCACCAGGTGCGCGTGCGAAGGAGCTGCGGCCGCCCACAGGCCAAAGGCGCCATCGACGTGCACCCAGGCCCCGGCTTGGTGGGCGCGCTGGCAAATCTGGGCAATCGGGTCAAACGCGCCGGTATTCACA
>CAYZHI010000404.1:0-2989 GCA_964477335.1 uncultured Caldilineaceae bacterium
GTACCAGGCCATCGGTGCCGGGCAAAATTTCTACAAAAGCGCCAAAGTCGGCCACGCGCACCACTCGGCCGGTATAAATCTTACCCAATGTTGCCTCTTCGGTCAAAGACTCGATGCGGGCGACGGCTTCAGCTCCGGACATTTGATCGATGGCGGCGATGTAAACGGTGCCATCGTCGTCGATATCGATTTTGGTGCCGGTTTCCTCTTGAATGGCCCGGATGATTTTACCGCCGGGGCCAATGATTTTGCCAATCTTATCGGGGTCGATCTGGATAGTGCTGATGCTGGGCGCGTATTTTGAGAAGCTTTCCCGCGGGGTTGGTAGAATTTCAAGCATCCGCTCCAGAATGTGCAAGCGGCCTACCCTGGCCTGAGCCAGGGCTTGTTCCATAATATCCCAACGCAGGCCGCTGATCTTGATATCCATTTGCAAGGCGGTGATGCCCTGGCGTGTCCCGGCAACCTTGAAATCCATATCCCCCAAAGCATCTTCAATGCCTTGAATATCGGTGAGCACGGCAAACCGATCCCCTTCCTGAACCAGGCCCATCGCTACCCCGGCCACCGGCGCCTTGATGGGCACGCCGGCATCCATCAGACTCAGGGTGCTGCCGCAAACGCTGGCCATTGAGGTTGAGCCGTTAGAACTCAGGACCTCAGACACCAACCGCAAGGTATAGGGAAATACCTCAAAATCGGGCAACACAGCCAACAAGGCCCGTTCAGCCAGGGCGCCGTGACCAATTTCGCGCCGGCCCGGCGAGCCGACCCGGCCCGTTTCGCCGGTGGAAAAGGGCGGAAAATTATAATGATGGATATATCGCTTGAACTCTTTGGGCCCCAGCGTATCCAGCCGTTGCTCATCCCGAGGCGTCCCCATCGTCGTTACGGTCAACACCTGGGTTTCGCCGCGGGTAAAAAGGCCAGAGCCGTGCGCTCGCGGTAAAATCCCTACCTCGCCCCAGATCGGGCGAACTGTCCGGCTGTCTCGCCCATCTGGCCGGATGCCATCGTTAATAATGCGAGTTCGGACTGCTTTTTTGAGGGCGTCGCTGTAAACCGCGTGCACATCCTGAATGTTGACGGTTTCATCAGATTCAAAGTGGGCAACTAACTCGTCGCGGACCGCATTCATGGCCGCCTCACGTTCCTCTTTGCTGCCCTCTACACTCAGCGCCTGCTCCAGTTTACCGCCGGCCAGCCAGCTCTTCACTTTTTCGACCGTTTCGACCGCCGGCTGGCTGACAATCATATCCCGCTTGGCTTTGCCAACCTGGGTTTGCATCTCTTTCTGAACCCGGATAATATCCTGGATCGACTCGTGGGCCAGCCGCAGAGCCGCTAACATCGTTTCTTCGGGAACTTCGTCCGCGCCGGCTTCGACCATCAAAATCGCTTCTTCTGTGCCGGCCACGCGCAAGTCCAGCTTGCTGTCGACCATCTGGGCTGTAGATGGATTGACGATGAACTCATCGTCAATCAGCCCGATGCGCACCGCCCCAACCGGTCCACCCCAGGGAATATCGGAGATCATTAGCGCCGCGCTGGCGCTATTGATGGCCAGAATATCCAGATGCTTTTCACCATCGGAGGATAAAGCGGTGATAATGATCTGCACTTCATTGCGCGAACTTTTGTCAAACAGGGGCCGCAGCGGGCGATCGGTCAGGCGGCAGATCAGGATGGCATCTTCGCTCGGACGTCCCTCTCGCCGGAAGAAACTACCCGGAATACGTCCGGCGGCATACAATTTCTCTTCAAATTCAACGCTGAGGGGAAAGAAATCCAGTCCCTCGCGGGCGTTCCGGGATGCCGTCGCGGCGGTCATTAGCATACTATCACCGGAGCGGACAACGACCGAACCGCCGGCCTGCCCGGCCAGCAGGCCGGTCTCAAAGACGATTTCGTCATCGCCTAACCGGGCAACGAAACGGTGAAGTTTTGGTTTAGACACGATTAAACTACCTCCTTGGGTAGGCGCTCCCCCAGAGGTCAGGAACTGGAAAAAATTACAGAACCAATATCAATGAACAATGAACAATAAGCAATTGCTGTTGAAATCAAAATAATTTGTTCATTGCTAATTACTAATTGATTCTGTCGCTTTCTCCAATGCCTGGACTTCCAGGCGAACACCGCTACTATGAAAAATGATTATTACAAAACAAACGAGTAGAAGCAGATAAACCGAACCCCGCCTCTACTCGTTTAAATTATCAGCAATCCACACCTAACTTATTTACGCAAGCCGAGTCGATCAATAATGGCTTGATAACGATCCGGGTCTTTGCGCTTAAGATATTCTTGATGGTGTCGCCGTTGACCGACCAGCTTTAGCAGGCCACGCCGAGAGCTGTTATCATGTTTGTGATTCTTCAGGTGTTCCTGAAGTTGATTGATTCGTTCGGTCAGCAGGGCAATTTGCACCGCAGCCGAACCGGTATCTTTGTCGTTAACTTGAAATTCCTTGATGATTTGTTGTTTTTGTTCTATTGACAGTGACACAGAATGTACTCCTCTTTCATTGTCGGGCAAAGAGCCGACAGTTTAGATCAGGCTCAAGCCCCAAGATTTTTATTATCGATGAAAAATTATATCACGGTTTATGTCGCGGGGCAAATAGATTATAAAACAGGGTTGATTTTCACCTGCACCAACCCGAAGACCTCATAAATCACCTTTAGCGCGGCCAGCGAGGTTACATCCGAGATGTCTAGCGGCGGGCTGACTTCCACCACGTCCATCGCCCTGACCGGGAGTTCTGAAAAGATGAGCCGGACGAACTCAAGACATTCCCGGCCGGTTAGCCCGCCGTGTTCAGGGGTGCCGGTACCGGGCGCAGCCGAGGGGTCAAGCCCGTCGATGTCCAGGCTGAAGTAGACGGCTTCGACGCCCCGTATCTGGGCGATGACATCCGCCGCTACGGCTTCAATCCCGCGGCGATAGATGCTGCGGGCGGTGTGCCAGCCTAACTCCGGGTGGGCAG
>CAYZHI010000405.1:0-2974 GCA_964477335.1 uncultured Caldilineaceae bacterium
GGGAGTCACTGCCGGCAAGGGGGGCGGGCGTTACTTCCCTGATTAATGTCAGTCTACCTGATAAGGTACATCGGTAATGACAATGCCCGGTCTGAACAACAACGCAATCCGTAACAAAAAAGCGGCCTGAGTATGCAGCAGGTTGTGCCACCAGTGACGGGGCACAAACTGCGGCACAACGATGGTAATGATCTCGTTGGGCTGGCGGCTGGCGTCAATTTCGTCGATATAGTCCAGCAGCGGTTCCAGCAGGAGGCGATAGGGTGAGTCTAGGATGACCAGCCGGACGCCGTTGCCCCACATTTCCCACGCCTGCCGCACCCGCTGCGCGTCATCGGGGTTGGTGGAAACATGGACGGCCGTAATGTCGTCGGAGAGCAAGCGGGCGTAACGCAGCGCCGCCAGCGTGCCCTGATGCACGCCACTAACCAGCATAATGATGCGATGGCGGGCGATACGTGGCGGCGCGCCCCGGTAATTCCGCAAGGTCAGGTGGGCGGCCAGGTTGCGGTAGTGGCGGTGGATGGCCAGGAAAATAAAGACCAACACGGGCATTAACACCAGGACAATCCAGGCTCCATCCCAGAATTTGGTAACCGCGAAGATCAGCGTCACAATCGCGGTACAGATTGCGCCAAAGCCGTTACTGACCATTTTTAACTTCCAACCGCGCTCATAGCGGAGGGTCGAACCACCTTCCTCAGATGACTGTCCGGGGATAAGGTGGCCCACTTTCCACCAGCGATGGGCCATCCCAGCCTGCGACAGGGTAAAAGATAAAAAAACGCCGATGGCGTACAGCGGGATCAGGGCGGTGACGCTGGCCTGAAAAGCTATAATCAGTAAGGAGGCAGCAAAAGCCAGAGCAATAATTCCCCGCGAGTAGACGAGCCGACTGCCGCGGTAGGTAAACTGGCGGGGCAAGAAACCGTCAGCAGCCATAAGCGCGCTTAGGCGGGGGAAACCAGCGTAAGCGGTATTGGCGGCCAGGATCAGAATAAGGGCTGTGCCGGCAATGATGGCCAGGTAGAGAAGATGGTATCCCGTAAAGACGGTGCGAGCCAGTTGCGAGATGACCGTTTCAGCTTCCGAAGGAACAGCGCCGATGTAAACGGCCAGAAAGGTGATGCTCAAGAATAACACGCCCAAAATGGAGGACATCCAGATCAGAGTAATGCCGGCGTTCCGGCTGCGCGGCTCTCTGAAGGCGGTAACCCCATTAGAGATGGCCTCCACGCCGGTCATAGCGGCGGTCCCGCTGGCAAAGGCCCGCAGGAGCAATAACAGAGTCAACGGCTGGACGGCGTGAATCAACTCTACCGGCGGCGGATTCTCAACCGGGCCTAATGAACCGGTCAAATAGCGTAAAAAACCCACCCCGACAGTCAGGAACATCATAACCAGAAAAAAGTAAGAGGGAATGGCAAAGGTGATCCCCGATTCTTTGACCCCCCGCAGGTTGACTATCATCACAAACAGCACCAAGCCCACCGCCAGATGAACCCGGTAGGTAAAAAGTGTGGGATAAGCCGAGACAATCTGGGCCACGCCGGAAGAAACCGACACGGCTACGGTCAGAATATAGTCCGTCAGCAGGGCCGCTCCGGCCGCCTGGGCTGGCAGTTCCCCCAGGTTATCGCGAGACACAATATAGGCGCCCCCTCCCCCGGGATAGGCGTGAATAGTCTGCTCATAAGAGATGGTGACGATAGCCAACAAAATGACGATGGCGATGGAGATGGGAAAGGCGTAGACAAGAGCGGCTGTTCCGGCCAGAGCCAAAATAACCAGAATTTCTTGGGTAGCATAGGCGGTGGAAGAGAGAGCATCGGAAGCGAAAACAGCCAACCCGACCGCCTTGCCAATAGTTTGGTGGGGGGCGTCAGCGGTGGGCAAGGGCCGGCCAATCAACCAACTGCGCCAGGTACGCGGCGGACGCTGGTCTGAGGGCCGGTGCACCACAGTGGTGCCCGCTTTTTTGTCGATAATCGCCATAAGCCTAGACCAATTCTTTGGGCCGGAGCTGGTAACGCTGGATCGTCTCATCCAGAATGCGATTGATGAGTTGCTCATAAGACCAGCCATCGGCAGTGGCCTCGACACATAGGTCAGAGTAACCCGGATTCAACCCGGGCAGTGGGTTGATTTCCAAAATGTAGGGTTTGTTACCGTCATTAGCATCCAGTCGAAAATCGACCCTGGCCACATCAAGACAACCCATTACCCGGAAGGTGGCTGCTGCCAGCCAATTCAATTCCTCGACCATATCTTGGCTCAAAAGGGCCGGACAGATATAGTGAAAATCGTGGGCCAGCTCAACTTTGATCCGGCTGGTATAAATACCGGCCTCTTCGGCTGGATAGGCGCCCATATCGATCTCCAACGTGGGAAAAATGTGCAGCCCGGTCAAAATGCGGGGCGCATCTTCATCTTCGGGGATGCGCCGGGCGACCGGCAACTTTAGATTGCCAACCAGGCCAACCGTTACTTCGCGACCCTCGATATACTGTTCCACCAGCACCGGTTGGTTATATTTTTCAAAGATACGCCGGATTTGGATGCGAAGTTGGGTTTCATCGTACACAATCGACTCCGGACTAACACCCATCCCGGTGCCCTCCCGGCTGGGTTTGGTAAAAAGCGGAAAAGGCAACGCCGGATCAAGGGGTTCATCTTCGCGCTCAAAAACCTGAAAGGCCGGCGTCGGCAGGCCGTGATAGGTCAGCACGCGCTTGGTCATTGGTTTATCCAGCGTCAAGGCCAGAGCCAACACCCGGGAGCCGGTGTAAGGAATCCGGAGCATCTCCAGCAGCGCCGGCACCTGAGCTTCGCGGGAGTCGCCAAAATGGCCCTCACAGATGTTAAAACATATTTCAGGCTTCACCGCCAGCAGATTATTGTAAAGACTTTGATCGCCTTCCAGAAAAATCACCCGATGGCCGCCTTTTTCCAGGGCCACGGTGATGGCCTGGAT
>CAYZHI010000406.1:0-2959 GCA_964477335.1 uncultured Caldilineaceae bacterium
GGGGTAGCGGCGCTGAAGGGCACCCGGCCGGTCAGCATCTCAAACAACACTACGCCCAATGAATAGATGTCGGTGCGACCGTCCAGGTCGCTGCGACCCTGGGCCTGTTCCGGGCTGATATACTGGGGCGTGCCGACCATCATATCTTGCGAGAGGGTGCTTTCACCAGCTTGGACCATGCGGGCCAGGCCAAAGTCGGTCAAAAAGACGCCGCCATCGGCGGCGAGCATGATGTTGCTGGGCTTGATGTCGCGATGCAGCACGCCCTGCTGGTGAGCGTAGGCCAGGGCTTGACAAACCGGACGAATCAAATGCAGAATCTCGGCGGGGGGCAAGGGGCCGTGGTCCATCCGCGCTTTGAGCGTGTCGCCGGTTACAAAGCGCATCACCAGGTAAGGCTCACCGTGGTGTTCGCTAAAATCGTAGACCGGGATGATGTGGGGATGTTCCAACCGGGCCACCACCCGGGCCTCGCGCTGGAAACGCTCAAAGAATTGGGGGTTAGCTTTGAAAGCGGGGTGCATAATCTTAATGGCCACGTAGCGGTCGAGGGCGGCGTGGTAAGCCTTGTAAACGGTAGCCATTCCACCGCTGCCAAGTTGCTCGATAATGCGGTAAGGGCCGATAGTTTCGCCAGGGGTTACGGCCATGGGTTAGAACCTCAAGAGTAATGGTGAATTATGAATTATGAATTATGAAGTATGAACTGCTAATTACGATTTGCAATTTGCAATTTGCAATTTGTTAATTGGTTAATACTAC
The DNA here is from genome assembly GCA_964477335.1 of uncultured Caldilineaceae bacterium. Lineage (GTDB taxonomy): Bacteria > Chloroflexota > Anaerolineae > 4572-78 > J111 > CAYNLK01. The sequence continues at coordinate 763 of CAYZHI010000406.1, forward strand.
TTCCATTATACGGAGAGATTATAAATCTTTCAAGAGAAGTTTGTAACAAAAATGTAAATTTGCGGGGAGCAATGATGTTAAAGGCAATTATCTTTGATGTGGGCGGCGTACTGATCCGGACTCATGATTGGAGCGGACGGCAGAAATGGGCGGCCAGGTTGGGACTGGCCGCGGACGAATTTGAGGATTTTGTTTTCAATGGAATCGCAGACCGGCAGGCCCAGTTGGGACAGATGAGTTCGGCGGAGCACTGGCAGGGGTTGGCCCGCCACTTTGGGCTGGCGGACGGTGACATCGCTCAGTTGCGGCGCGACTTTTTTGCCGGCGACCTGCTCGACGAGGGACTGGTGGACTATATCAAACGCCTCCGCCGGGCCGGTTACCGGACCGGCTTGCTGAGCAACGCCCCGGACAACGCTCGTCGCCTGTTAACCGAGGATTATCCCATCATTGACTATTTCGACGGCGTGATTATTTCTGCCGAGGTCGGCGTGATGAAACCGGCCCCCCAGATTTACCAACTGGCGGCGGCGAGTGTCGGCGTTGCGGCGGTGGAGGCGCTGTTCGTCGATGATATGCCGGCCAATGTGGCCGGAGCCAGAGCGATCGGGATGGCGGCGCTGCACTTCAACGATCCGGCGTTGGCGCGGACACAATTGGCTGAATTAACCGGAGTCGCGTAGCCAATGAACAATGAGTAATGAACAATGAGTAATGAAAAATCACCTCACGAATTGCTCATTGTTCATTGATAATTGCTAATTGCCTATTCCAGTCCTGGCACCGGGAAGCGAGCGCACAACTCGGCCGTAACCTGGCGAATTTCCTTCAATTTGGCCTCATCACCGGCATTGAAGAGGGCGCCCAAAATCGACTGGGCCACGATCTCCATTTCAGGCAGGGAGAAGCCCCGCGTGGTTACCGCCGGCGTCCCCATGCGAATTCCACTGGTCACCATCGGCGGCTGCGGGTCAAACGGGATCATATTTTTGTTGACGGTGATCCCGGCGATGTGCAGGGCATCCTCGGCGGCCTGGCCGGTGATGTGGGCATTGCGCACATCGACCAATAACAGGTGATTATCGGTCCCGCCGGAGACCAGGCGGAGGCCGCCTTGGGTCAGATGTTGGGCCAGGCTGCGAGCATTGTCCAAAATCGCTTGCTGGTAAGCCTTAAAACCTGGCTGGAGGGCTTCCTGAAAAGCTACCGCTTTGGCGGCAATAATGTGCATCAGTGGGCCACCCTGGATACCTGGAAAAACCGCTTTGTCGATAGCCTTGGCGTGCTCCTCCTTGCACAGTATCAGACCGCCCCGAGGGCCGCGCAAGGTCTTGTGGGTCGTGGTGGTGACCACGTCGCAGTAGGGCACCGGGTCGGGATGGAGACCCACAGCAATCAGACCGGCGATGTGGGCCATATCCATCATCAGAAAAGCGCCAACGCTGTCAGCGATTGCGCGCAACCGGGCAAAATCAAACAGCCGCGGGTAGGCGCTGGCCCCGGCGACAATCAGTTTAGGCCGGTGCTCCTGAGCCAACTCGGCGATGTTGTCATAGTCGAGCTGCTCGGTTTCGGGATGGACCCCATAATGGACAAAATTGTAATAATGGCCGGAAAAATTGATCTTGCGGCCGTGGGTCAGATGGCCGCCGTGGTCCAGCTTGAAAGCCAGGACAGTGTCGCCGGGCTGGAGCAGGGCTAAATAGACAGCCGCATTGGCCTGCGACCCGGCGTGAGGCTGCACATTGGCATGCTCAGCCTTGAACAGTTTTTTGGCTCGCGTCCGGGCCAACTCTTCGGCCATATCGACATACTCGCAACCGCCGTAATAGCGGCGACCCGGATAACCTTCGGCATATTTGTTGGTCATTACGCAGCCTTGCGTAGCCAAAACCGCGGCGCTGGTATAATTCTCCGAAGCAATCAACTCAATCTGGTCTCGCTGGCGGCGGCGCTCTAACCTGATCGCCTCCAGGACTTCAGGGTCTACCGCGCTAAGTAGGGCGTCGATGGCGGCGACTCGGGCATTTTGGCTCATTTTGGAATCTCCTTTGACGATGACGATTGGATCAGACAATCGACTACTCGAACTCTAACACCTCATTTATCACAAAAAAAAAGTCTGGCAAGCCAGACTGGTAAGTGGGCGGTACAAGACTTGAACTTGTGGCCTCCACGATGTCAACGTGGCGCTCTA
>CAYZHI010000407.1:0-2940 GCA_964477335.1 uncultured Caldilineaceae bacterium
CCATCCCGTGTCTCCCAATCGCAGCTGGATGATGGCAGCGCCACGTAAAACGGGATACCATTATCACGCGCCGCCAGCGCCTTGAGATAGGTGCCGATTTTATTGGCCACATCACCCGTGTACAACGTGCGATCGGTGCCGACAATAACCAGGTCGACCAGACCATGTTTCATCAGGTGTCCCCCAACGTTATCAGCGATGACCGTATGGGGCACCCCATGCCGCCCCAGCTCCCAGGCGGTCAGACCGGCGCCTTGATTACGGGGCCGGGTTTCATCGACCCAGACATGAACCGCAATCCCGGCATCATGGGCGGCATAGATCGGCGCGGTAGCCGAGCCATAGTCTACAAAGGCCAGCCAGCCGGCATTGCAATGGGTGAGCACATTCACCGGCTCGCCCCCTTTTTTGGCGCTGATATCCTTGATGATCGCCTGGCCATGCTCGCCCAGCCGCCGGCAGTAGTCGGCATCTTCGTCGGCGATAGCCTGGGCCGTTTGCAGGGCGGCCTTAATCATAGCCTCGATATCCGGGCCGGCCTGCTCGATGGCGGCCAACTGGCGCTTTATCGCCCATTCCAGATTGACGGCGGTGGGTCGAGTGGCGCGCAACCGGTCGCCGGCGCTCCGCAAATCGGCCATAAACGCCGCCATCGATGACCGCGCCGCAGCCAGGGCGGCCGCATACATACCAAATCCGGCGGTCGCCCCGATCAAACCGGCGCCCCGCACATGCATGTCCTTGATCGCCCGGGCCACTTCATCAACCGTGGTGAGGTCTTCGATCACGAACTGGTGGGGAAGATGGCGTTGGTCGATGATCTGCACGACGGTCGGGTCGCTGGGGTGCAACCAGATGGTCCGATAATGTTTTCCGTGAACCTTCATTTAAATCCTCACTTCAAAACATCTTGGGCAGCAAAGCATCCCAGATCAGCTTTTCATTCTGGATGGCAACATTGATATTATTCAGGGCAACGGTGACATAGAGCGCATCGGCGATGCTCATTTGGGCCAGGCGGGAGGCGATGGCTTCAATCCGGGCTTCACGGGCCACGCTCAACAAGGTGACATCGGCATATTGGGTAATCGGGGATTGGGCATTGCCGGTAATACAGATCGTGGAGGCGCCATTGGTTTTGGCTTGCTTCAAGGTATAGACCGGGTCTTTGGAACTACCGGATTGGGAAACGCCCACCACCACATCACCCGGTCCCAGCAGGGCTACTTCCATAAGCTGCAAATACGAGTCGGTCTGGGCTTTGCAATTGAGGCCCAAACGCATCAACATATTGTACATGCCGTGGACGATGGGGGCTGATGTGCCGACCCCGACCAGCAAAATCTGCCGGGCATTTTGTAGAAGTGTAATGGCTTGCATCAGGCCCTGCTCATCCAGCACTTCCAGAGTATCATAGAGGGCCTGGATATTCGACATAAAGACTTTACGGGCAATTACTGCCGGGGGGTCATGCTCAGTGATGTCATCATGGATCACCTGAGTGGGGCTGGTGAGGTCGCGCGCAATGGATAGCTTGAGATCGGTATAGCCCTGGAAGCCGGCGTTTCTACAAAACCGCAGCACTGTAGTATCGCTCACCCCGCACGCTTGGGCCACCTGCGCCATCGACAGCGCCATAATCTTCTCCGGCTGTTGCATCACCCAGTTAGCTACCCGTGCTTCTGAAGCAGCCAGCGCCGGTAACTGCGCCCGGATACGGGTGAGTGAATTGATCGAAGGACTCGCTGAAAGGTTAGTAGATTGCACGCATCACGCTCTTTGTGGTGGTACAACTTCTTTTTAGATTGTGGTGTAATGTTGCTGCATAATAATACATCCCTCTATCATTGTCAAATTAATCTAAACGGCCAGTCTCATAAAAATGACTGGTCTACCCGACCAGTCCTTGACGCCAGATTTATTCAGTTGGGAAGACGGAAAATTCGATTTTAAGGCTTCAAATTAACTGCGCTTCAAGCTTATGTTGTTGGGTGACGCCATAGTTGATTGCTTTAACCTGCCCCCGCTCATCCAGCACAACTGTGGTGGGCAGAGTCAACACTTTGAACCGGCTGGCGATATCGGGATGAATTGCAACATCATACGTCTTAACGACGACGGCGTCGCCCAGCTTGGAGCTGATTTTTTCGACGATGGGCGTTTGTTGAACCTTGCAGGCGGTGCAATATTCGCCGGTAAAGTAGAGCAAGGTCGGTTTGCCGGTGGATAGCTCCACCGGCTGGATGGCCTGTACTAACCTACTCTTGTAATATTGCCAAACCAGCCATAGCAAAGCCAAACAACCAATTACAGTTACCGTGATGACGATTCGTTCCAGCATCGTCTAGCTCCGGTTCAAACGAGGGATCAAGCCAACCCGGTCAAGCTGATAATAGACAAAGCAGCCGGCGCAGAAATTGAAAAACAGGTTGACCGCCGCCAGGACGATCACAATCCAGGCCAGCGTCCAGCCCAAGGCGAATTGGTTGAAGAGTAACAAAGCGCTGCTGCTGGCCAGCAGAAAGAGCGCGCCGACGCCCTGGGCAAATTGGTGCGGGGCCGGATCATCGTCAATGATGTTGGCTTTCAAGATGTTATTGGGTTTGAGTAGCTTCAAATAGATCAGCTTGAACAAGGCCGCCGGCGGCCAGATCGTACCTACGGCCATAACCAACCCCACCAGCAAAACCAGGTAAGGTTGGTCTAGCAGGAAACCTAACAGCGTGAAGGTAATGATCGACGCTTGATTAAACTTTATAGCAGTTACATCAACTTTTTTGGTCATATTGTCCCCCTCTTAATTGACTGATGGATAATAAAAAAGCCCACCGATAACTCGATGGGCGTGGGTTCCTCTGTGCTGGTAAGACGAAAATACTTTATAGAACTGAAAACTCCGCAGAAATGATGACAGATTTTGGCAGAAAAGCATAATTTATG
>CAYZHI010000408.1:0-2906 GCA_964477335.1 uncultured Caldilineaceae bacterium
CTGCTCGCAACCGCCCACTGATTTTGAAGACCAGGGCCGCCACCGGGCGACATCCGCCCCCACTGATATTTTAGGCAAATTCAGGGGTTTGGCAATTAGCCGCTGAGAGACCCCGTAAAAAAACCCCCGCCAGCAGGCGGGGGTTTCTATTAAGTTTTCTTACTGTGACCCCATAGTGCTAAGTACATTACCAATAATCGCTAAAATGATGCAGGCTGTCCAGCCATACATTATATTGGTTAAGCTAAATCGGCGGGCATTGATCCAGCCCCAAATAAAAGCATACAGGGAACAAATGATGGCCAAGATGCCCTTGAGGGCCCCTTCGGCCGGAAACATTTTGATCAGCACCATAATCCAGCAGATTAATGAGCCGATACCGCCAATGATCGCTAAAATTAACCCTATTGTTGCCATACTAAATTGCCCTCCTGTGGGATAGATAAATTTTGGGGCAGATCAAATCCTACCCCTTGATTAAATTTATAAACGCCTCGGGAAACAACAGCAGCCGGATTAGCCAGTAAACGACCAGCCCGATCAACAGAATTGCCGTAATCCCGGTGCGACGTTCCACCAATTCGAATTGACCAATAAACCAGCGTCTAGGTTTAGGCGGCAAAAGGGTAGCGCAGGCAATCAAAAATATGGCTAAGACAAAGATGGGGGCGTAAGCGTGTAGGGCCAGCGCGGTTTGCCAATCTGCATTAAGCAGAGCGATTATAGCCCTGGTTAAGCCACAGCCCGGACAGGGTATCCCGGCGACATGTAAAAAAGGACAGGGCCAGGTTGGCAAATTCAATGCAAATGTACCCAATTGTAGCCCGGCCGCGCCTAACATAACCGCTCCAACTATCCGATCCTGGATGATTGAACTAAAAATTGGCGCGCCAATATTATCTTTCAGATAACCAGTCATTTGAGAGGAAATGAATGGATGCAGCATAGATGACCAAAAGCCTTAACTACCCTCATCAGCCTCTATAAGCTGAATGGACCAATAATAACATAAAATCTTGTCAATCGTCAAGCCTTTCTGCAATTTCGGGCGTGTCCGACATTTTAGGCGGACCGGGGGGTGTGGGGGGCCCCCCCCCCAATTCCCCCCTGTGCTTTCCAAAAATTTTGGACGCACCCTGCAATTTCAGTCTTTGTTTTATTCAACTTGACTCTACCCCACCTTCATGATATATTTTTGGCCTAACTTCAAACGTACAGGCAACGACGGAAACGAGTAGGCAAGCTGAGATGGTCAGCGAGTCCGGGTGGGTGAAAGCCGGATACATCAACCTTGCCGAAAATCCTTCCCGAGCCGCTGACCGAAAGACCACAGTCAAGTAGACTCAGCCGGTTACGCCGACCGTTACCAGGGCGGGCCTATCGGAGAACGGTCTCCCGTAGGTGATTGAGGGGGTGGCAACACCAAATTGGGTGGTACCGCGGGTGATTATTTTGACTCTCGTCCCATAATGGGGATGAGAGTTTTTTCATTTACGATTTTGGATTTTGGATTTACGATTGTTATAGGTTGTCGTCAATCTTCAATCGTAAATCGTAAATCGTAAATCGTAAATCGATTGGAGGTATTATGACCGAACTACTGGCCCACACCGACGCCTATCTCACAGAGTTCGACGCTACGGTGATAGCCGTAAATCCGGCCGAAAATGCGGTGGCTCTGGACCGGACTGCTTTTTATCCCGGTGGGGGCGGTCAACCATGTGATTATGGCTGGCTGAACGGTCAAGACGTGACCAAAGTCAAGCGCGAGGGCGAACACATCTGGCATTGGCTCGACGGCGACCTCCCGTCCATCGGCGCAACCGTCCACGGCCAGATCGACTGGGAACGCCGCTACAAACTGATGCGCACGCACACCGCCTTTCACATCCTGTGCGGGGTGGTATGGCGCGATTACGGCGCCCAGGTAACCGGCGGTAATATGGACGAACTCAAGGGCCGGATGGATTTTGAATTTGAAACGCTGCGGCAGGAGTTGGTCAAAGAAATTGAAGAAAAGCTAAACGTGGAAGTGGCTGCCGCCCGGCCCCTATCCGTCCGCATCTTACCCCGCGAGGAAGCCTTCCAGATTCCCGACTTGATCCGGACCAAGATCAACCTGCTGCCGGAAGGCATCACCGAGGTGCGGGTGGTCGAAATTGAGGGGCTGGATTTGCAAGCCGATGGCGGCACCCACGTTGCCAATACCCGCCAGGTGGGTACAATTAAAGTAGCCGGCTATAAAAGCAAGGGTAAGATCAACAAGCGGATCGAGTTGGAGATTGGGGATTGATTGTCAACTTGCTTTGGCGTATCGCTGCTCGTTCCGACAGTCGCATTGAACCGATCGCAGTCGGTCAACGCCAGTTTGCGGAAGACGACAGCAGCGCCATTATCGAATTGGCCCGGCGGGAGGGACAGGTTGTGCGGCTACAATGAGAGGTCTCAATGATTATCCCAGGCAAACGCAGAACAGGCACGCCAATTTTGAAAGGGGCCGATGGCTCAATCATCAGGCCAAAGCGAATTTCTTTCACCCAAAAAACGCTCGATGAAGGCTGGATATCGGAATATCCGGCAGGGGCGATTCTTGCTGTTGATATAGACGAGGATAACATCTTTCCTCCTGAAGAGAAATTTTTTGTCACTCTCGGTGAATCTGTGAAACCCGAACTTGTCAACTTTGCCCGCTCGATCATTGATGATTTGGAGGGACTCGGTTGTATCGTTGAATGGCATAGTGCAAGCTACGTTATAAAATTCCCCGATCCAGGTGGAAGTAGAATAAACTTTTCGCTCATCAGCGTATATAACTGGGGTGCGATATTTGTGGGTAGTTTGACGGATCAATTGAATAGAGCATGGCTTCCAAAACAAATAGGTTTGGATTATACAAAAATTACAGC
>CAYZHI010000409.1:0-2883 GCA_964477335.1 uncultured Caldilineaceae bacterium
GTTCATTACCACCGCGGTTGAGGCTTTTGACGATAATATCCTGACCATTTTCGACAAACGGCACACCCGCGCCGATTTTGAACGCGTGCTGGCTCGCTGCCGGCAGCTCGAACTGCTGCTGATTCCTACTTTTGTGGCCTTCACCCCCTGGACCACCGCCCAGGGATATCTAGCGTTTCTGGCTGAGATCGTCCGGCTAGAACTGGTCGAACAGGTGGCCCCGATCCAGTACACCCTTCGCCTGCTCATCCCGCCTGGCTCTCGGCTGCTGGAATTGCCGGAGGCCCGGCAGGTGATTGGAACTTTGAACGAGGCCAGTCTCTCCTATCGCTGGCGCAATCCCGATCCGCGGCTAGACCGGTTACAGCGAGATTTGGAACTGTTGGTCCACCGTAGCGTCAAAGAGCAGCTAACCCGGGCCGAAATCTTTCAACACATCTGGGTTCGCAGTCAGCAGCTACTCGCCGGCGCTCCGGCCCCGCCGGCTCAGGTACGGCCAAACGGCTACAAAGTGCCCTATCTTACCGAACCCTGGTACTGTTGAGCGGAACCCACCGAGGAGCAGGTTGCTTCTCACTACCTCTAGCCGGATTGCCTGGCCTTGGCGACCAGCAGCTCGCGAATTTGGTGAATATGTTCCCGCTCGTGCTCCAGCATCCGGCGCATGACTTTACGGGGAGTCCACTCCTCGCCCTCGTAAGTGGTGACGCTGGCCCGTTTCTCTTCGCTCAAGTCGCGCAAACGTTCCAGCGCCACCCCCCGGGCCGCGGCCAGGCGAAAGAGCGGCGTCTCCGGCCAGCGAGTCAGCCGGTCGGTGTACCACAGATCGGCTTCGGCCAGGTGGCACAAAATCTCGCGAATCGAGTCACTTCCTTCGGCGGGTTTCCATTCAAGAGTCTCAGCCGGTAGATTCTTGACCAGGTCCATCAACTCCTGCCGCGAGATGGCCAGCCAACGAAAGAGCATCTCCATCTCATTGGGCCGCAGGGCGTCGTAATCGGTCAAGAACGTGGCCGAGTCGACCTCTTCAAACTCCAACTCGATCCCTTCGCTGTAGCGGGGCACCGCTTCGCCCACATCCCGCAGCAGCCGCAGATATTCTTTCACCGCCTCGCGGATTTTTTCTTTGGCCTCTTCGACCGTTTGACCGCGAGCCGAGGCGCCGGGCAGGGCCGGTACATGGGCCACCGGCTCCTTCCGGGTAATCCCATCTCCCTTAGACTCGATGTACACCAGATATTTTTTGGCCATCATTATCCTCCCCTTTTAATACAGTTACGTTAACTCTTACTTCTGTTCGCCAGCCTGCTTGCGTTGGTTCAGCAGATCGACCACCTGGGCGGCGGTCTCTTCCACGGAAGCATCGGCCGGCGGCTCCCAATCCTGGTACAACTCACCCATGGCCAGGCCGAGCAGGACCCGGCGCAGATTGACCACCTCGGCCCGCAGCGAGTCCAGATTCTCAGCGCCCAAATAGGGTCTTAGTTCTTCGCCGTAGCTGTTGAGCGCCTGGACCAGCTCCAGCGCCGCTCGATCCAATCGCCGAATGGCGGTTTCATGCATTTTGATTCTCCTCGTGAATACCCCCTCCCCTCGCCCCTCCCCCGATTCGGGAGAGGGGTTGGGGAAGGGGTCAAGATTTAACCAAATTTGTAAGCCACACCGTAGCCGCCGCGCGGCAACTGCCAGTCGATGTTCTGGTTGGGGCAGCCGATCCGGCAACTGCCGCACTCCACGCAAGCCTGATAGCCGACCAGGATTTTACCGGTTCGATCATCGCTGAAGACGCCGGCCGGGCAAAAGTCAAGGCAGGGATGGGTGGCGCAGGCTGCGCATACTTGCTGATCTTTGATGTGGATGTGGGCAAAATCCTCGTCTACATAATACTTCACCGCGACCAACAGGTCGTCGACGTTGGTCTTTGGCAAAGAGGCCCGCAGCTCGGGGCTGAGGGGTTCGTGATTATTCTTGCTCATGGTTATCCTCTCATTCCGCGCAGTAGCTTCAACATATCCTGGGCCACCCCAAAGAAGGAGCGGCGAGTCCGCAACATGCCGATGATCTCTTTTTCCATCTGCCGTTTGGGCATACCGTGCGCGGTGAAGTAGCGCAGCGCCGCATCGTTGAGAAAGTTGACGTAAGTGCCCATAAAGTGAGGCGTACTGTCCAGAAAATCGGTCATGCGACGGTACTGCTTCAAATCCTTGAGCACAAAACTTTCTTCCAACTTACGGCGGTACTGCCGTAGAAAATCGCCGGAGAAGTCGTTGTGCTGGTGCGCGGCGATGGCCGTTTCCCCGGCAAACCTGCCGGCGGTCATAGCCAGGTTGGTGCCCTCGCGGTGCAGCGCATCGACCATGCCGGCGGCGTCGCCGGCCACCATCACTCCGTCGCCGGCCAGCTTGGGCATACGATCGTAGCCCATTTCCGGGATCAGGTGGGCGCCGTACTCCAGGGGCTCGCCCCCTTCCAGGTAGGGTTTGATGACCGGATGATTCTTGAAGCGGGCCAGCACCTCGTAAGGCTTCAGGTTGTGGGTAATGAACTCTTCCAGCAGCAGCCCCACCCCAATGGAGATGCCGGCTCTATCGGTGTAAATAAAGGCGGTGCCGGGCAGCCCCAGGGTGGCGTCGCCAAAAATGTCGATGGCTACGCCCTCTTTTGGGCCGCTCAAACCAAAGCGGGCCTGCACCTCTTTGGCCGGCAAACCGATATACTCTTTCGCCGAGAGGGCCACAAAACGGGGCGGCAGGTCGGTGTCGATTAACTTGAGCTGCTGGGTCAGCAGGTTGTTGACCCCTTCGGCGATAATGACGAGGGGGGCGTAGATGTCGCCATCGGGCCGGTCGGTGGTCACGCCGATCACCCGGCCCTGCTCATCTT
>CAYZHI010000410.1:0-2878 GCA_964477335.1 uncultured Caldilineaceae bacterium
GCGAGGTCGTGTCACCGGTTGGTTGGACAAGAACTGAACTGTGCAATCGATCCCTGACATCGCGTAAGGCTTGAGAAAATTCAACCATAGTCTGATAGCGACTCTTGGGATTCTTGGCTAAAGCCTTATCAAGAAGAGGCACAAAAATTTTGGGCACCTCTGGATTGGCCTGGAGCACCGGCAGCGGAGGGTCGGTGAGGCGGGCCATCAGAAAATCAAAGGCAGTTTCGCCCTGAAAGGGCAGCCGTCCGGTCAGCAACTCGTACAACACAATCCCCAGGGAGTAGATGTCTACCCGGGCATCGATGGCGCCTTCTTGAATTTGCTCGGGGGCGGCATAGGCCATTGTCCCCAAAACCTGACCCGGTACGGTCAGATTGGGCCGAGTGGCGTGCTCCATTTTAGCCAAACCGAAGTCAGCCAATAGGGGCCAATCATCCTGAGGCAACAATATATTGGCCGGCTTGATATCGCGATGAATAATCCCCCGCTCGTGGGCAAAAGCCAGGGCTTGCGATACCGGAATGATTACAGCGAGGGCCTGCTCCCAAGTGAAAGGTTGGCCAGACTCAAGCCGATTCTTCAAAGAACCGCCCGGCACATATTCCATCACAATGTAGGCCCAGCCAGGCTCTTCGCCATAGCTATAGATAGTGAGAATATTGCGGTGGCGCAAGGCGGCAATGGCTCTGGCTTCCTGCCGGAAGCGGGCCAATAAAACCTCTTCGTTGCCTTCTATTGCCTGCACCGGCACAACCTTGATGGCCACCCAACGGGACAACGTTTCATCAAAAGCTTTGTAAATACTGGCCATGCCGCCGGTATCAACCAGTTCCTCTAACTTGTAGCCACCAAAATACTGGCCGCTTAATTCATCTGCGGGCTTGCCGCGTGAGTCAGCCATTAGACCGTCTCCATCCCTTATCCTGATGCACCCAAATGGTAATCTACTGTGCCAATTATAACACGACCACGACCACAAAACAAAGTATTAACAGTTTTAACCGGGGGGTACATTAGTCTCATCGAGCCGATAAGGGCCAGGTTCTGAAAAAAAACCACTCCCCATAGGCTACATCAGCCCGGCTGGCCGGAATGCCTAGTTTGGTGATGTCGGTTCGGGACAGCGCATACAGACAACCGCCGGTAGGGTCTTCCTTGGCTCTAATAACGCGGCGGGCCAGTTTCATAAACTCATCGCTGGGTTGCATATAAGCGCGATAGCCAAAGAAACCGCTCGAAACCACATAATAAGTATCGCCATAGCTCTCGTGGATAAGACGATTCTTGGCCACCCAACCGACCATGTAAGCCGCCTCTTTATCGCCGGGCGACTCCCCCTGCATAATCCGGGCCAGGTCCAGCACCATCTCCGGCGGTGGCCGAACCGGCCACCAGTCCGGCAGGGGTAGACCGGGCAACGAGGTTGGACGGGGGGTATAAATCCGGGTCGGGACCATGCCAAAAGCAACGATGGTACCCGTGGGGGTGGGAACCACCGGCTGAGCCGGCGTGGGTGTCCAGGTGGGCGGCAAAACAAAGCCGGGGGTAGCCGTTGGCGGCGCAATCAAAGAATAGAGCGCAACCACTTGACGGTTGGCTCGCACCGAGGTCAGCAAGAAAACCATTATCCAGACAAAAATTATGAACCCAACAAGGGCGAGCAAGAGAATTATCTGTTCGGGACTGAGTCGCTTTTTAGGCACCGATAATTCCCAATCGAATTCCGTGCAACCGGTTTGGATCAAACCAGGCGACCGGCCGGCCAAACCAATGGCCGGTTGGTGCTAGATCGAATTGAGCGCAGGCAGCCTCAAAATCAGCAGTTCCGAGGCAATAAGCCCAGGGCGATGGACCAAAGCGAGCCAACCGCGTTGGCAACCAGCCCCGGTCGGTTAGCGACGCGGTCAGAACCACCGGGCTGCCTTCAAAATGAGCCAACCTGACGCCGAAGAGCGGCTCTGCCTGTAAGATCGGCTCAGGCCAGCCATAAACCCGGCGAAAGAGGTTTATGGCCACCGGCAGATTTGGCACCCCCAGTATAACGGTCACTACGCCTGTTAAGGGGCCGTCAGCGACACTGGCAGAGGGTTGCACCCGCCACCCACGCGGGGTGATATCCTTGATGATAAAGGGTAACATCGCTCCCGCGCCCTTATCGTCCAGAAAAGCCAGATGCCATTCGACCAGCACCCCATCGGGACGGCGGCGCTGGTAATAGAACGGCCCGCTGACAGGAATACCCAACGCAGCGACCCGGGCGGTCTCGGCGGCCACATCGTCAACCTGCACGGCCCAGGCGCAGGGGCCGCCATCGCCAACAATATGCTTGCCCCAAAAGGCCGTCTCTCTTTGACCCGGCTGTAACGTTGAAATCAACTCGATATAGGAACCATCGCTAAAGCCGAGCAAGGCCATATGGGTAATCTGGTTGGAGTGCGGGCCGCCATAATCAGTGACCAGACCTACTTCGGCAAAGGACTGCTCCAGTTTAGCCAGCTCGGCCCCGGCGATGGTCACGTGATCAATTTTTAGGGTTACCGGCATAGTTGCCGGCGCTAACGGCATAACAACTGACCACATGACGGCGGTGGGCAGGGCGGCTGGGCGCACGGCGGCGGCGCGACCGGCGGCGACACCGAACCCGGATAGGGATAGCGTGACGGCGGGGCAAAGGGCGGTACCGGGATGATCAAGGCCGGGATCCGGACCCGGTCTTCTGGCAAGGTAATAACACTGCCGTCCTCCAACCGGACGGTTTCGCCCTGATTCAAAGTTAAGCGCTCATCAACACTGATCCCATTCACCTGGGCCAGGAATTCGACTCTGATATGGCAAACATCGGCGATACCGGCCATTGTATCCCCCAACCTCACCT
>CAYZHI010000411.1:0-2840 GCA_964477335.1 uncultured Caldilineaceae bacterium
CAACGTGGCGGCGGGGGAATACCTGCCCTACCCGGCAGATTGGTTTGACCTGGTGCTCAGCCACGAAGTCATTGAGCACGTTCAGGATGACGCCCTCAGCCTGGCCGAAATGATCCGGGTGCTCAAAATCGGGGGGCGAGCCGTTATCTTCTGCCCCAATCGACTCTACCCCTTTGAAACCCACGGCCATTTTTGGCGCGGTCGCTACCACTTTGGTAATACCCCGCTAATCAACTACTTGCCCAACCCCTTGCGCCGTAAACTGGCGCCCCATGTGCGGGCCTACACCGGAGCCGACCTGCGCCGGCTTGTCGCCGGGCTGCCGGTCAAAGTCGTCACGCATCGCCAAATCTATCCCGGCTACGACAACCTGGTCAGGCAGCGTCCGGTCGTGGGCCGGCTGCTGCGCCGGTTAACTTACACCCTGGAACAAACGCCGCTGCGATTGTTTGGCCTGTCACACCTGCTGGTGCTTGAAAAAGTTCAACTCAACAGCATCGTCGACCAATCGACCGCTTAACGTGGCCTGATTCTTAGCTAAAATTCAGTTGAACAGGGTAAAATGAAAAAGGCAGGCTCAGCGCCTGCCATACATTCACGGATTCGAATTGGTCAAGCAAGCTCAGACTTCAGGCTCCTGAGTTGAATCCGATCCTTCTTCCTCCCGGATTCTGATGGCCCGTTTGGTGAGCATAGCCGAACCAATTTCCAGATACTTGTCGATGATGTCGGTCAGGTCGTCCGGCAGGACGGTTTTGACCAGATAATCGTCAGCGCCAGCCTCGAGAGCTTCGTTGATAAGGGCCTGCTCTTTGTAGGCCGAGAGCACCAGAATGGGAATCTCTTTGGTAACTTTGATCTCCCGTAGGCGCCTGATCGCTTCAGCCCCGCTCATCCGGGGCATCATCATATCCATCAGAATCAGGGCCGGGCGCCAGGCTTTAGCCTTTTGGATGGCTTGCAGCCCATCGTCGGCGGTAATTACGTCGTAGCCCGCCTTGGTCAGCAAAAAGGTGAGCATCCGCTGTGTATCGGGATTGTCTTCAACACAAAGGATTTTGAATTTATCTGACATAGTCACCTCGACAATAGCTGTAATTCTACCATACAGGGGGATTTGTGTAAAATAGTTTTGAGCCAAGCGGGAGGTCTCACCTTTGCCCGGAACTTGCCTCACCGCGCCCTTTCTGCTACCATGTTCTACTTACGGTAGACTGGTGAGAACCTGACAAATTGAGCCAGTTTACCTTTTTTGTTCGAGCGGACGGTATGGGGATGCCGTGTAAATTAATAACTATCCAGAAAAGTTTTTTCAGCCATTTTGGGCCAGGATTGGGGAATTAGGGGATTTTTCCTTTGTTTTTAACCCGTTTTTAATCCCCAAATCCCCTAATCCCGGCGAAAACTTTTCTGGAGATCTATAACTGAGACTATTTAGCCACGAGATATAGCCAATCTAGCGAGTTTGAGCCTATGCACACGAGTCGAAAAGTGATGATCACGCGCCGCCGGCGGCGGCGATTGCAAGAGCAGAAGCCCAAAATTTTTCTCTATTTAGCCAGTTTTGTACTGCTGGTAGTAGCCGCATTTATCGCCACGATTGTCGGGCTGACCCTATCCGGCGTCGGCGCGGCCTACGCCGTCTACGACAGCTTTGCTCAGCAACTACCCGACCCGACCGCCATTGAAACAGAGCAGGAAGATTTTGAAACTACCAAAATCTATGACCGCACCGGCCAGAGATTGCTCTATGAGCTGTTTGACCCTTTTCGGGGTGACCGGAGTTATGTCCAAATAAACGAGATTCCGGAATTTTGTCGCGACGCCACCATCATTCTTGAGGACAAGAGTTTCTATCAAAATCCCGGTTTCGACCCCGAAGGTATCGGCCGGGCCTTTGTGCAAAATCTGCAAGGCGAGCAGGTTCAGGGCGGCAGCTCCATTACCCAACAATTGATCAAGAATATCTTGATCGATGAAAAAGAACGAACCCAACTCTCTTACACCCGCAAAATCAAAGAAGTGATCCTGGCCACCGAAATTACCCGTCGTTTTGACAAAAACCAGATTCTGGAATGGTATTTCAACACCAACTTTTACGGCAACCTGGCCTACGGTATCGACGCTGCGGCCCGGGTCTATTTCGACAAGCCGGCCAGCGCCCTGAACGACGCCGAGTGCGCCATCCTGGCCCCCATCCCCCAATTCCCCTACCTCAACCCCATCGACAGCCCGGAAAAGGCCAAATATCGCCAGCGCATCACCCTGAACCGCATGGTCGAAGAGGGCGTCCTGACTGCGGCCGAGGCCGAGGAAATCTACGCCCAGGAAATCGAGATCAAGGAGATCGAGGAGCGCTTCGACATTGTGGCCCCCCACTTTGCCGTCTACGTGCGTGAAGAGTTGGAACGCGCCCCCGGCAAATATAACATCGACAGCCTGGACCAGGTCTATCGCGGCGGGCTGAAAGTCTACACCACCATCGACCTTGATTTGAACAATGAAGCCCAAAGAATCGCCGCCAATCACGTTAAGGAGTTGCTAGAGGACGACCACAACGCCAGTAATGCCTGTGTTGTATCGATCCGGCCCAAAACCGGCGAAATTCTGGCCATGGTCGGCAGCGTTAATTATTGGGACAAAGAAAATGACGGCAATGTGAACGTCTGCGCGGCCAACCCTGGCCGCCAGCCTGGTTCCTCGTTCAAGCCGTTCAGCTACCTGACCCTCTTCTCTCAGGGCGTCCATAACGCGGCCACGATGGTGATGGATGTTCGCCAATCCTTTCCTGATGACCCTAACCCGCCTTACGTGCCAGAAAATTACGACCGGGAATACCA
>CAYZHI010000412.1:0-2818 GCA_964477335.1 uncultured Caldilineaceae bacterium
TCATCACCCCGCCCAACGTATCGACGCCCAGGCTCAACGGCGTCACATCGAGTAACAGCACGTCTTTGACGTCGCCGGCCAGCACGCCGCCCTGGATGGCGGCGCCCACGGCCACCACCTCGTCGGGGTTTACTCCCTTGTGCGGTTCCTTGCCGCCGGTCAACGTTTTGACCAGTTCCTGGACCATCGGCATCCGGGTGGAGCCGCCCACCAGCACCACCTCATCGATCTGGCTGGTTTTCAGCCCGGCATCCTTGAGCGCCTGCTCAAAGGGTCCTTTGACCCGGTTGAGCAGATCTTCGGTTAGCTGCTCGAACTTGCTGCGAGTCAACTTCAGTTGCAAGTGTTTAGGCCCGCTGGCATCAGCGGTGATGAAGGGTAAGTTGATCTCGGTCTCCATCACGGTCGATAGCTCGATCTTGGCCTTCTCAGCCGCTTCCTTCAGCCGCTGCAGGGCCTGCCTATCTTTGCTCAGATCAATGCCCTGTTCTTTTTTGAATTCGGTCACAATCCAGTCGACCACGCGTTGGTCCCAGTCATCGCCGCCCAGGTGGGTGTCGCCGCTGGTCGATTTGACCTCGATGACGTTATCGCCCACCTCCAAAATGCTGACGTCGAAAGTGCCGCCGCCCAGGTCGAAGACCAGGATGGTCTCATCCTCTTTCTTGTCGAGGCCATAGGCCAGGGCCGCTGCGGTCGGCTCGTTGATGATACGGCGCACGTTCAGGCCGGCAATCTTGCCGGCGTCTTTGGTGGCCTGGCGCTGGCTGTCATTGAAGTAGGCCGGCACGGTGATGACCGCCTCGGTGACCGGCTCACCCAGATAAGCTTCAGCGTCGGTTTTGAGCTTTTGCAGCACCATCGCCGAAATTTCCTGCGGGGTGTAGGTCCGGTTCATCTGCGGGATGCGTACCAGGGCGTCATTACTTGGACCTCGCTCGATTTTGTAAGAGAGCATTTTTCGTTCGATCTCGGTGTCGGGGTAGTCGCGACCAATCAGGCGCTTGACGGAGTAGATGGTGTTGTCGGGGTTGGTAACAGCCTGCCGCTTGGCGGTCTGACCGACCAGCCGTTCGCCGTTTTTGTTGAAAGCAACCACGCTGGGGGTGGTCCGGCCACCCTCGGCGTTGGGAATGACGACCGGATCGCCGGCTTCCATCACCGCGACCACGCTGTTGGTTGTGCCCAAATCAATGCCAATAATTTTAGCCATAATAATCCTCCTAAATTTTTTCAGTTATCGTGACTATTCGGGTGATCGGCCCTTTTTCGGCGCCGGTCGCCCGGTAGCTGACATGTTCAATTGAGGCTATTGTATCCAAGGATTATTAGAATTATGCTAGAGCGATGTTAGATGAGTAATAGAGGTGGCAGGGTAGCAGGTCGCAAGTGGCAGGTTACAGGTTGCAAGTGGCAGGTTACAGGTTGCAAGTGGCAGGTTACAGGTTGCAAGTGGCAAGTGGCAAGGTAGTAAGGTAAGAGATTGCAGGGGGCAGGGTTAGTAGGTTGCAGAGGCGCATGAAGTGGTGGGGTCGCAAACTGGTAGGTATAGCGACCTGTACCCAGGTTAACTCAATAGAGTCTATGCACAATAAAGGTAAGGAGGTAATAGCTCACGGATTTTCACGGGCCGCGAAGCGCACAGATGCAGAGCGTATCAAAAAATCAAAAGAAATCCGTGTAAATCTGGGTGAATCCGTGAGCGTAACCTCAGCCAGCGCGCCTCAAGTCGCTTTTGCCGGGCTTTCAGTCATAATGTCCACGTAGGCGGACATTAGTGAGCGTCCACGCCGGTGGACGACCGGCTTTAGCCCTGTAGGGGCGGTTTCAACCGCTGAGTAGTTACTCGGTCGACTGGCTTTCTGTCGGTGTTGAAGCCGGCGCTTGTTCCACAAAATCAGCCCGGCTCCTGGTAACAAAGTCGTTGACGGTCGTTTCGGCCACCCAAACGTAATAGGGCGAATTCGAGGCTTTGATGACGTAGTTGTTCGTGTCCGAGTTTTTGGTCCCCACGTGCAGGGTATAGTCGCTGTCGGCTGTTTTGAGAGTCACGACGGCCAACGGCTCGGCCAGGCCAAAGTCTGTCTGCTCGGTCCGGCCGATAGGTTCCGCCAGGCGGACCGTACTGGCCAGATTGACCAGCCGGGTGACTTCGTCGCTCTTGAGGGTTTCACCTGCGGCCAGTCCGGCCATCGACCAACTGTCACCCGTCTTGTCAAACTCGAACCGGCCGTTTTGATTTTCCAGGGTCAAGGCAACGGTAGCCGTTTGGGGCAGGGTGAAGTAAAGCGTGTCGATCCAGGCCGACGCCTGGGCATTGGCATCCCAGCCGGTCAGGTCGGCGGTCAGGTAAACCTGGGGTTGGTCATCGGCGCGCACGTGGGTGGCCCCAGCTCCGGCGGAGCTGCCAATGAACAGTTTGTGGCTGGAGCCATCGGCCAGACTGATCTCTACCAGACGATTGAACTCATCCGGGGCTACCTGTAACCGCCGGTGACTGCTCTCGGTTTGGGTTACCAGCCGGTTAGTTTTGAGCGCCCCGATTTTGTCCAGAAATGGGGTCACGCTGTCGGCTTTGACCGGAAAGTCACCGGCCTCAGGCAGCACCCAGCCGTCGCCGCTTTTGGCCAGGGCGACCCGGTGGCCGTCGCCATCGCTGATGGTCAGGCTAACCACCTCGGCCGCATTAAAACCGCTCACCAGGGGGCCGCCTTCGGCCTGGGCCGTGGGCCGCGGCCAGAAGACGTAGGCAACCAGGGCAATTTGAACGACTAATAAAGCGATTAAGATTTGATTGAGTCTACTCATTGTTGTTATC
>CAYZHI010000413.1:0-2817 GCA_964477335.1 uncultured Caldilineaceae bacterium
AGCGGACGGCATAAGGATGCCGTCCTACGGAAATTTTAAAATGCGTCTGGTATAGCTTACCACAACCGCGCTTATTCTACTCACCCCCCAACCCACAGCCGTCCAACGGCCAGATCGACGGTTGAGCGTAGGTTTAACGTAAGTTCGAGCCAGTCGATTTTATTTGGCTCAGAACTATCGCCTCTTTTCAAAATTTGGTGTACACTTGAACTACCATACGTTCAAGGCGAGGAGTAGCCACCATGAAGATATTGCGTCGCAAAGAGGTTGAAGAAATCATCAATTCTGCCCGTTCCGGCGAGGAAGAGTTGAACTTTCGCCAGGTTAATTTGCAAATGGCTAAATTTCTCAGCGGGCAGGTTTTGACTGGCGCTGACTTCAGTGGCGCCGACTTGAGCGAAGCTGACCTGCGCATGGCCAGTCTCGGCCAGGCCAGTTTGAACGGCGCGATAATGCGACGGACGGATCTCAGCCAGGCTGAACTGAGCGGCGCCAACCTTACCGGCGCCGACCTCAGTGAGGCCGATCTGAGCGAGGCCAATATCGAGGGGGCGGTGCTGCGTCGAACCAACCTGCGGGCCGCCAATCTGAGCGGGGTCAACTTCCGCCGGGCCAGGCTGAATGGGGCCAATCTTAGTGAGGCCAACTTGAGCGGCGTCGATCTGAAGGAGGCCAGCCTGTCCGGGGCCTACCTGGGGCTGACTATCTTCAGCATGGCTGACATCAGCCAGGCCGATTTACGCTGGGCCCAGCTCAATGAAGCTAATCTGGCCCAGGCCGACCTGCGCCAAAGCGACCTGCGCTGGGCCAATCTTACCGGGGCGAACCTGCACCAGGCCGACCTGACCGACGCAGACCTTAGTTGGAGTAACTTGAGTGAGGCGGATTTAAGTCAGGCCAATCTGGCCGGGGTAAAGCTTACCGGCGCTCGCTACAACCAGGCCACTCAATGGCCGGCCGGGATTGATCCCACTCAAACCGAGGCGGTGGCTGAAGAGTGAACACAGCCGATCTTTTGAAAAAAATTGTTGAATCCTGTATAGATTGTCTGATCGTCCCATCACGCTCCACTTCAAAGTAAGAACCCTCTTGACAATTACCTCAATCAAAGATATAATAAAAAATAATATTTAGTTTAGACTAAAAAATTTTTTAGTCAATCATAACTCAATGGTTAATAGATTGGAGTCTCTCTCATGAACAAGCTAACTGCGGCAACGGAACGGGTTCTCACCGAAGATGCCCTCAAACATATCTACAAATGTAGCAGCGAAGGCCGCCGCCCAACCGTGGAGAGCATTGGCGGGGTGCTGCAAATCTCACTCAATGAGGTGGCCGACCTGCTGGCCAAGATGACTGCTCACCACCTGTTGCAGATGACCGGCGACGAGCTGCGCCTGACTCCGACCGGGCAGGAATATGCCCTGCAAATCATCCGGGCCCATCGCTTGTGGGAGCGCTACCTGGCCGACGAAACCGGCTTTCCCGAGGATGAGTGGCACAACCGGGCCGACGTTAAAGAGCACGCCCTGTCGGCGTCTGAAACCGAAGCCCTGTCGGCCAGGTTGGGCCACCCCCTCCACGACCCCCACGGCGATCCGATCCCCACCGCCAAAGGTGACTTTGTGGCTCACGGCGGCTATCCCCTGACCGAACTGATCAACGGCCAGGCAGCCCGAATTGTCCACATCGAAGATGAGCCGGCCGTCGTCTATGCTCAACTGGTGGCCGAAGGGCTGCATCCTGGCCTGGTCATCCGGATCATCGAAGCTAACCCCGAACGAATTCGTTTCCTGGCCGACGGCAAGGAACAGGTCCTGGCCCCGCTTCTGGCTCGCAATGTTTCCGTACTGCCGCTGTCCCTGGAGCAGGTTGCTGAGTTGACGCCAACGGCTAGTCTGGCTGATTTGCGACCTGGCCAAACCGGCCGGGTGGTCAATATTTCACCGGCCTGCCGGGGCCTGGAGCGGCGTCGCTTTATGGACCTGGGTATTCTACCATGTACCGTTATTAAGGCTGAGATGGTCAGTCCCAGCGGCGACCCGACCGCTTATCGCATCCGCGGGGCGCTCATTGGCCTGCGCCGGGAACAGGCCGCGCTGATCCACATCAGCCGGGAAGTGGCGTTGACCCCTAACCAACAGCATCAACTGGAGGTAGCCTGATTATGAGTTCGATCAAAATTCCGGCCGGCCATAATTGCCAAACCTGCCCGGCCCATAACGTTGGCAATCTGATCAAACTGGGCATCGAGATGGACGATTGGGATTACGTTATCGCTTTGGCCGGCAACCCCAACACCGGCAAAAGCACCATCTTCAATGCGCTCACCGGCCTGCGCCAGCATACCGGCAACTGGCCCGGTAAAACGGTGAGCCGGGCCGAAGGCGGCTTCTCCTACGGCGGCCACCAGTACAAAATTGTTGACCTGCCCGGCACTTACTCGCTCCTGTCAACCAGCCTGGATGAAGAGGTAGCCCGTAACTTCATCCTCTTTGGCCAGCCGGATGTAACGGTGATTGTGGCCGACGCCACTCGCCTGGAACGAAATTTGAACCTGGTGCTGCAAGTGTTGGAAATCACCGACCGGGCGGTGGTGGCCTTGAATTTGATGGACGAAGCCCGGCGACATCACCTGACGGTCGACCAGCGGTCGCTGGCCCGAGATTTGGGTGTACCGGTCGTGCCGACCAGCGCTCGCTCCCGCGAAGGTATCCCGGAGTTGCTGCAAGCCATCAGCGAGGTGGCCACCGGCCAGTTTGTCTGCCGGCCTCATCGCCTCAAGAACGAGCCGCCCCAGTTAAAGCAAGCCATCGC
>CAYZHI010000414.1:0-2805 GCA_964477335.1 uncultured Caldilineaceae bacterium
TGCCTGGTTTGTACGCATCAACCACATTGACCATTACGGCGCCGACGTCCACCTGGAACAACTTACCGCCCAGTCGCCCGAGCCGCTACTTTTTTTGAATATCGACGCCGTACCGCGCAGCCGGGCGCTGATTTGGGAACATATCCTGGACGCCCCGGACAAACCCTGCCCCAACCCGCGGGTCATTGTGCCCCGCCGCATTATCCCCGAGATCGTCAACAAACCGGTCGCGGTCGACATTCGCAGCTTTGGCGTCCGCACCCCGCCATGCACCCGGGCGCAACCCAGCTACGGCATCATCGGCCTGTTCCATCTGTTGCCGCCGGCTTTGGCCTGGCTGTGGCGTTTGGTGGCCCCGCGGGGCAACGCTAACCCCAGCATTGTCGATGCCGGCGGCGGCATGAGCAGTGAAGGCGTGGGCTCCTATTGGCCTTTCGCCACCGGCCGGCGGGTCGATCAGGCCAACTTGCTCCTGGAGCAATTTCGCCAGTATACCGATACCCGTTATATTTTGTGTCCCAATCAATACGTGGGCGCCTGGCAAGTTGGTTTTATGGCCCAGTGGGTGGCCCGGGAGTATCTGGCCCGGCGCGGCGTCGCCCCCTTCTCGCCGGAACAGCTTCGCCCGGCCCGCTGCCCGCTGCTTGGTTACGCCCTCCATCAACTCCACGTCGAAGGACGCATGATTGCCCGCTGGTTCTTACAGGTGGATACCCAGCCGGAAGTGGGCGAAGCGGCTTACGACCAGGGCGCGGCCATGCTGTACGAATTCTTCCGTCTCTGCCTGGCCGAGTTCAATAACTCGGACCTGGCCCCGTTGGGACGCCAAATTATCCAATGTTGTCTGGATGGCGGCACAGTCGAGGACTACGAACAATTGATTCCGGCTTGAGGGACGTTGTTATGATGATAACATTGGTTCGAACCCTGATCCTGGCCGTCCTATCGGTGTTGGGTTGGCTGATATTCAGACCGCTCAGGCTCAAACCGTTGCTGTCGGCCAGCCCTGAGCCGGTGAATGACTATAGCACCGCGCTCCAACGGATCGAGGCCCTCCGGCTTAGGGATACAATCGATCTTCAGCCGCTCTGCCGGATGGAGTTCATGACCCACGGCCACAAGGTAGATCAGGCCATCGTTTTTTGGCACGGTTTCACCAGTTGCCCCCGCCAATTTCACGATCTCGGCCAGATTTTTTACGAATTGGGCTACAACGTCCTGATTCCCCGGTTGCCCCATCACGGCCTGGCCGACCGGCTGGGGCCGGACCAGCTTCACCTGACCGCCGAGCAGCTTGTCGCCCTGGCCAACGAGGTGGTTGACCTGGCCCATGGCCTGGGCCAGCACGTGACCGTGGCCGGCTTCTCCGCCGGGGGCGTGCTGGCCGGTTGGGTGGCCCAATACCGGCCCGATGTGGCGCGAGTGGTCATCATTGCTCCCTCTTTTGGTTTGAAAGTGATTCCGCTGCCGCTGGCTACCCTGGCAGCGAAACTGCTGCTAACCTGGCCCAACTCGTTTCAATGGTGGGACCGCCGCTTTATGACCCAGGCGCCAGGGCCGCCATACGGCTACTTTCGCTTTTCCACCCGAGCGCTGGGGCAAATTCTGCGGCTGGGACTGGCGGTTCGCGCCGCGGCCCGGCGGGCCGGCCCCGCGGTTGGCTCGATCCTGGTGGTGACCAACCACAACGACTGGGCGGTGCACAACCCGCTGACGGCTGAGATTAGTGAGCACTGGCGCAGCCGCGGCGGTCAGGTACAGCGTTACGAATTTGCGGCCGAACTCAACCTGCTGCACGACCTGCTCCCACTAGAATACCCTCGCCAGCGGGCCGATCTGGTTTATCCCATTTTGGTCGATCTGATGACCAGGCCGGCAGGAGCGGCCGTTGCCACTTAGGGAGGACAGGTATGAGCCAAACCTTTAAACCGGGTCAAAAACGGCGGGTGACCCTGGCCTATCAAACCGCATATCCAGAACCATTTGTCATCAAAGCCGGTGAGAGATTGCACCTCAGCCATCGAGCCACTGAGTGGCAGGGGTGGCTGTGGTGTACCAATGAGTCGGGTAAGAGTGGCTGGGTGCCTGAGGCGTATATTGAGCAGCACGAAAGGCGCGGCCTGGCTCGCCGGGATTATGACGCGACCGAGCTTTCGGCTGAAGTGGGTGAAGAATTGGTGGTTGGTTTCGAAGAAAGCGGCTGGTTGTGGTGCACTAACCAGGCCGGGCAATCTGGCTGGATACCGGCTGACCATGTCGAATAAGGCCCGGCATCTTGTGAAGGCGCTGCCAAATATTGCCGGCCGGCTGCTGCTCATTGTCGCCGGACTGTTGGGGTCGCTGTTGTTGCTGGAACTTGGCGTGCAGCTGCTGGATCTGGCCCCGCCGCCGGAGCCGAACCCGGCCATCTGGGCGCCTCATCCGTTGATGGGCTGGTGGCACATTCCCTACAGCGGCGGTATCTTCCACAGCGATTACAACGAGTTCGAAACCGAAGTCCGCATCAACGCCCGCGGCCTGCGCGACCGGGAAATCGGGTACGACAACCCTGCTGGCGCGGTGCGCATTCTGGCCCTGGCCGACTCTTTTGGCGAGGCGTTACAGGTCGAGTTGGCCGACACCTATGTCAAGCAGTTGGAGCAACTGCTGACCGGCTCGCTGGGCCGGCCGGTCGAGGTGCTCAATGGCGGGGTGGGCGGCTGGGGCACCGACCAGGAAGCTATTTTTTATGTAGCCGAAGGCTTCCGCTACAACCCAGACGTGGTCTTGTTGGCCTTCTTTATCCGCAACGACGCGGTCAACAAT
>CAYZHI010000415.1:0-2763 GCA_964477335.1 uncultured Caldilineaceae bacterium
GTCGTCCCGACAGTAAGATTTCGCGAGCCTGGGGCGCAACCGTCAGTTCAGCCGCCACGCTCTTGACGATCCCTTCAAAAAAAGCCTCCCAGGCCTGCCGCACCGTTGGGTCTACCTCAGCCAGCGCGGCGGCTTGGGCTAACGGCAGTTCCGGCTGGCCAGCCAGGTAGGCCACCCCCCCGGAAAAAAGAACGTTTTTGGAGAATTTACCCAACAGGTAGGCCAGTTCGCCATCCATCGCGCCCAGGGCGTAGAAGCCTGGGGGACCACTGGAGCCGCCCAGCCCATCGACCACCTGGCCGTTAGCCGCCGCCAGCACGGCCGTAAAAGCCCCGCCCACCTCCACGTAGATAAAACTGGTCTGGTGATAGGCCAACTCAAAGTGGCGGGCCTGATCAAAAATACCCAGGGCGGCGCAGCACAGCTTGTCGGCCGTCCCCATATCGATTTTGTTGGCTTTGCGATAGGCCGGCACGGTGGGCAAGTGAATAACCGCCGGCATGAACATCACCGGTAAGCTGCTGGCTTGCAGCCCGGCAATCAACTCGGCCAGCCCGCCAATGCCGGCCGCTTGCCCCTGCTCCCGCTCGTCGGCCAAAGCCAATAAAAAAAGGTCCTCATCAGTGAACTCGTCGATGCGGACCCACGGCAAACCGTAGCCAGACGGGCCGATCACCAGGTCGAGTGGGCCGGCGGCTTGCAATGCCTCAACCAGACGAGCCGGATTGGCCGCCAGTTCCGGGGAACTGATCGTCGTTGCCAGAAAGAGTTGCCCGTCGTCCAGGCCGCACAGGTCAAAACTCAGGGTGCCCGGATCGATGCCGATGACTCTGGCCATCACTCCTCAACGGAGTCAACTCAGGGTAAAACTGTCTCGAGTTCAGCCGGCTGGAAACCGACAAATATCTTCTTGCCGATCTCGACAACCACAGCTTCCTGCTGGCCAGACAGGTTGACCATCCGCTCCAGGCCGGCCTGATCGCGCTCGATGTCGGTATGGGTAAAAACAACTCCCCGGTCATCAAAGAAATTCTTCACCTCCCTGAAATCCCGGGCCGTGGGGCGACCATATACGGTAACCCCTTCCCACGGGGTAGTGGGTGCAGCACAGATACACATAGGCGGTTTGCTCTCCTTTGTCTCTTGAGTTTGAACGTTGATATTCTATCGACGGCGCGGGCGGATGTCAAGAGGCATTTTGAAAATCGGCCAGATAAGCGGCTGCCCTGGAAGAATTTAAAGAAATTGTCAAAATTTCTTTCAAAAATCTCTTGACGAAGGTCCAAAGATGTGCTATGGTATCATCATTGTCAAGACTATTTAACAATTCCTATTATACTGTAGCCGAGAAGCTCTCAATGGCGGACTCTTGGGGAGGTCGCAAGCGAGAGTTTTTTTGTTTCCTTTCATAACCTGGCTGGGAGTCTGTCCCAAATTTTGGGCAGGTAGGGACGACCGGCCGGTCGCCCTTACCCAATTACCTAAAATCTGGGACGCACCCTCTGGCAGGTATCCATTTGAGGAGGTCTGGTTCAATGTTGTATAATAATAGTGATGCAGAAGATTTTGATCGAATTGCCCGCGAAGCCTGGGAGCAGCAAAAGACGCCGCTGGAGCGAATGTATGATCGCTGGGTGGGCGAGGGACGCTGGGAACCTAACCCCCCTACTGTCACCTTTCGCATTCACGACCGGATCAGTGGGAAACCCATCCCCTGCCACCTGTGCGGCTCAACCGATCGATGGGTGGCGGAGGGGGACGAGATCCGCCAGATTGTGCGCGTCTTTATTTGCGAACACGAACCCATTCTTGCCATCAGGGCGGCAGTGCGACAGCTTTCCAGTGTGCCGGTGCGCCGGGTTGGTTATATCGAGGTAACCAGCCAGCCTCTGGAATAACTCAAGGTAAATCGACATCAACCAGCAAACATCGTTTGATCTCATCACCATTGACAAATCCTGGCTTGACATCCTGCTCAGGGTGGCGGCCTTACCCCAACGTGACCAAAAGGTGTTGGCTGAGCTCGTCGGGCGACAGCCGGGCGGGATGGGTGGCAATGTGGCCTGTGCGGCCAGCCGGTTAGGCTTGCGCACCGGTATGGTGAGCTGGGTTGGCGACGACGCCAACGGGCGGCTAATTCTGGCCGATTTACAGCGCTTTGGCGTTGATACCCGCCATATTACGGTCCAATCGGGCGCCAACACCAATTACACCACTGTGTTGCTCGACCCTTCCGGCGAGAAGGCCATCCTCATCGTACCCATGTCCTTTGATATCCTCGCTCTCGATCCACCCTTAACCGCCTACCTGCAAAGCGCCCGATTGGTTTACTGCGCCGCCTATGATCCGGAGCAGTTGAGGCGTGTGGCTAATATTGTGCACGCCGCCAGCGGACTGGTCAGCACCGATATCGAGCCGGCGGCCGGCCTGACCGGTGAGGCCCTGATCGACCTGTTGGCCGTGGTTGACCTGGCCTTTATCGACGCCAAGACAGTAACCCCCGAGGCTTACGAAGAAACCGCCCGCTACTGGCGTAGCCTGGGACCGGAGATAATCATCATAACCTTTGGCGCGGCCGGCTCGCTGGCATGCCACGCCGCCGGCCTGACCCGCTGCCCGGCTTTCAACGTGCCGGTTGCCGACACGACCGGCGCCGGAGATTGTTTCACCGCCGCCTTTTTGACCGCTTACCTGCGCCAACTACCGGTCGAGTTGGCCCTGCGTTACGCCGAAGCGTTACCACCCGGCGAACATGCCACATTG
>CAYZHI010000416.1:0-2739 GCA_964477335.1 uncultured Caldilineaceae bacterium
CCCCAGCTTTTCAGCCCGGTTAGCGGCCACATCGCCCAATAGAAGAGGGTGGTTGCTATGGATGACGTGCAACCTCAGCGAGGGCAGCAACTTGTTGGCGAAACGTGAGTGGGGCATTGTGACTGAGTAATTGAACTGAGGTATATTCACGGCTGGATAGCGAAAGATCAAGGGTTCCGTTTCTTCATAGGTGGCGGGGGCTTTTTGGGCAAAAACAAATACCTGATGACCCAGCCGGGTCAAAGCATCCCGGAAGGTGCTTACCGAGCGGGCCACCCCGTTGATATTGGGCTTGTAGGTGTTGGTAAAGTGAGCAATGCGCATAGTTTCAGCCATTATCCTTTCTCCCAAGCTTAAGCTATTAGAGCAAAAATATGCCCTGATTGAGCCAGCTGCTACGCTGTGAGCCGGGCCCGCCGCGCCGAACCGGACGACGCGGCCATCGCCGCTCGCAACCAGGCTCTGGCTACATTACTTTGAAGACCGCTTTAGGCTTCAAACGCAAGACAATGATATCCAACTCAGCCCAATCCTCGATATCTTTTTCGGCCTGTTCCGGCGCTTCGTAACGATAGGTCATTTTTCTGACCCAGGCGTCGTCAGGATCAGCCTCGATCAAGAACTCGCCTTTGATCAGGTAACCGGCGCCATCGGCCGGGTCGCCGCCGATGGTTACAGCCCCCTTGGGGTTAGCCAGAATGTGGCCTACCTTACGAGTGTTCCTGACGCTGATAATCACAATGTCATCCCCATCGAGGGCAAACCAAACCGGCACGGTATGGGGATAACCGTCCGGGTCGATGGTGCTCATCCGGGCGATGAGCGACTTTTGCAGAAATTCACGAATGGGTGCGGTTAACATAGACAAAGTTCCTAATTGTCCTCAATCTACGATTTTCGATTATTGTCCATTGTAACACACTTATTTGAAGGGGAACAACCGGCTTTTTTATTCCATAACTCGCTCGATCATCTCCCAGCAATGGCTGGCGTGCGGCCGGATTTCTTCATAACTCCGCCAGAAGCGTAACCGGGGATCGAGGCAAGTCAAAAAGGCCTGGGTTGATTGCTCATAGACAGCGCGGCAGACCTGCCGCGTGTCGAGGCCAAGCTGCTGGCAGGCGGCCAGGGTAGGGCAGGGATTGCCCGACAGCCAGACGATCCGGCTGTCCGTTTCCTGGATTACCGGCAACTCCGCCGGGGGCAGCCCCATATAGTCAAAGAACAACAGTTCAAATGCAGCCCGCGGTGATACGGGTGGCTCCAGCCTGGGCCGGCGCTGATCCAACCAGGCCAGCCGCTTTTGGGTTACCTCAGCCTCAATGGCCTGGTAACTCTGGCCGCGTAACCGCTCTACTTGCCGACGCACCTGCTCTTCAAAATTGTTTGCCATTGTCTCATCCCTGCCAATTTACCACCGGGACCGAGATTGATCAATTTTGGGGCGCGTATTTCAACTCGGTTTGACCCATTCATTATTTCTCGATGCCGGCCAGCAACGCGCCCACAGCGTACCCGCCATCACGCCACAGCCGGTAGACCCCCACCGCTGACGCTCGCCAGTTTGGGTGGGCCACATCATCACAAAGGAGTTTCTTACCTGCTGGCGCTGGCGGCCCCAGTTGTGGCAATCAGAAAAACGAGCTACCCTATCTGTGTTCAAATCAAACTGCGGCAATCAGAAAACTGGATAGTTGCCTTTCCTTGCAAGTCCAACTCGACCGGCTTAACAAACGGCTGCGCGTGACTGCCCGGCCCCGGCGTTTATTGTGGTAGCATTTAGGTGAAGTCTGGGTGGCAGCGCGTAACTCGTAAGCGTTAGGGGCAATGCTTTATTCTTTATCACGGCGCGTCAGGATACACCAGCAGTCCCTCAAAGCGATTGGCCAGGTAGACATTCACTCCGCCGGGCACAGGCGTAGCGGCTACGTCCATGATCGAGTCCCATTCCCGCGCCGCCGGGATGAAGCTGACCTCAACCGGGATGGCCGGATTGGAGATATCCACCACACTCAGACCGCTGGCTCCCCAGCCGTTAGCCACATACAATCGGTTTCCGGCCAGGGTCAGGCTGTAGGCCGGGCCTTTGCTGGGATATGCGCCCAGTTCGCGCGGCCCGGCCGGGTTAGAGACGTCCACAATCCTCACCCCCTGCCTCAAGGTGCCCAGGTAGGCCAGGGGAATGGATGGGCCGGCGGGTGAAGGGAGGACCGCCAAGTCGGTAATGACGTCGCCGGAGCGAAACGCGCCCAGTAGATGAGGTTGGGCCGGGTTGGAGACATCAAAGATTCGCAGCGTATCCACGCCATCAATGGCGTACACCGTTTGGCCCAGCACGGCGACTTTGCTGGTATCGCCCGCAATCCGGCCCACCTCGCGGGGCGCAGCCGGGTTAGAGACATCCAGGATGACCAGGCCGGCCTGCCCCGCGCCGAGGTAGGCCATTTGACCGGCCACGGCCAGGTAAGTGGGGGCGCCTGGCAAAGGGTACAGGTCAAGCTGTTGCGGCGCGGCCGGGTTGGACACATCAGCCAGATGAAGCTGCCCACCGGATATCAGGTAGGCTATTGCACCCTCGACCACCAAACCGGTCGCGCTTTCTGCCGGGTAGAAGCCGGTTTCTGTTGGCGCGGCTGGGTTGGATATGTCCAGCAGGTGTAAACCGGCGCTGTCGGTAAGGTAGGCGGTATACTCGTTAAGGTCACCAATTGTGATTTTGATGAATTGACATAATTTAGT
>CAYZHI010000417.1:0-2738 GCA_964477335.1 uncultured Caldilineaceae bacterium
GACCTGGATGGTTCCATCTACTGGTACGATCCGGAGCCGCGGGCTATTTTGCCGCTCGACAATTTCCACATCCCCCGTTCATTGGGGCGGCGTATCCGTCGAGGCGGTTTTGAAGTGCGTTTCGACACGGCCTTTCGTCTGGTTATGACCGCCTGCGCCGAACCGGCGCCCGGCCGGGAATCCACCTGGATTAGCCCAGAGTTCATCGAAATCTATACCGAACTGCATGAATTGGGCTTTGCTCACAGCGTTGAAACCTGGGTCGAGGGAGAGTTGGTAGGCGGGTTGTACGGCGTCACCCTGGGTGGACTCTTTGCCGGGGAGAGCATGTTCAGCCGCGCTGCCGACGCCAGTAAGATTGCCCTGGTCTACCTGGTGGAGCGATTGCGCCGGCAGAGCTTTGTCTTGCTCGATTGCCAGTTTATGACGGCGCATCTCCGTCGCTTCGGTGTCATCGAGATATCCCGCCAGGAGTACAAAGCCCGCCTGGCCCAGGCGCTCATGGTCTGGACGCAGTTTTAGAAGCTAAACCTTTGCTTCTTGTGTAGGGGTCAGAATGATATTGAACAATTGGAGTCGAGGCTTTAACCGGTAATTCAGCCCTGCAACCGGTTGAAGCCTCCACTCCAGTGGCATAAATTTTTCCCCGGTGTTCAAAAAGTTATTGACCCTTACAGCATCTTTGCTTTTTGGGTAGAAAATTGAGCGCACTAAGCTTTTTATAAATTTTTTGTGTCCTTCGCGTCCTTTGTGGTTCAACCATTCCTTGTTGGCCGAAGGCAGCTCGTCCGGGTTAGGATATCCCTCAACGGCTCCCTCCTAACAGGTCAATCCGCTCGCCCGAACCCTCCACAGCCACCTCCAGCCGGTTGAACTGCCACTCGCCAGCCTCTTTGACAGCCGAGACATACAGGGTGCCGCTGGCTTGTGGGCCGGATAGCGGTATGGATAGGTCGGCCTGGCCAACCGGACCGTTCACCTGGACGGAGCCGCTGACCAGAAATCCCGGCTCGACCGGCTCACCCAAGGCGGCGATGACCTCAGGACTGGTCTGGGCTTGGGCCACAGCCTGTTCGTACACATCAGACGACTTAATGGCCCCAAAGACCGTGGTGAAAACCGTGGTCAGCAGCAGCGCTGCGCAACTGGCGCACACCAAAATGAGGGCCACGGCTACAGCCGGGATGAACCACTTCCAATTACGTTTGAACCAATTTGGTTGGGGTGAACTATATTCCATAGGATTTTGTTTTACCCTCGTCTTTGTGCTACAATACCCGTTTGGCTAGAATGGATGTTCTATATATGTCAACTGAATTATC
Organism: uncultured Caldilineaceae bacterium; assembly: GCA_964477335.1. Classification (GTDB taxonomy): domain Bacteria; phylum Chloroflexota; class Anaerolineae; order 4572-78; family J111; genus CAYNLK01. The sequence goes on from CAYZHI010000417.1 coordinate 1,323, forward strand.
TGGTTACATGGTAACGGAAGAGGGAGTTGATTGTCAATCATGACCTCGAACAATTGCATTGTGGTCAAGGGCGCTAAAGAACACAACCTCAAAAGTATTGATCTGGAAATCCCCCGTAATAAGCTGGTTGTTTTTACCGGCGTCAGCGGCAGCGGCAAATCGTCGCTGGCGTTTGATACCCTCTATGCCGAGGGACAACGGCGCTACGTGGAGAGCCTGTCGGCTTATGCTCGCCAGTTTTTGGGCCAGATGGAGAAGCCCAAAGTCGATTATATCGGCGGCCTCAGCCCGGCCATCGCCATCGAGCAGAAGGCAGTCAGCAAGAATCCCCGCAGCACTGTCGGTACGGTCACCGAGGTGTACGACTACCTGCGAGTGCTCTTTGCCCGGGTCGGCGCGCCCCATTGCTACAACTGCGGCCGGGAAGTCAAGCAGCAGAGCGCCCAGCAGATCATCGAACAGGTTGCCGGCCTGCCGGCCAATACCCGCTTTCAACTGTTGGCCCCGGTAGCCCGCGGGCGCAAGGGTACGTTTGAAGATACCCTGGCCCAGTTTCGGGCCGAGGGTTTCGCCCGGGCGCGCATCGACGGCGTAATCACCGATCTGGATGAGCGGATCAAGTTGGCCAAGAACAAAAAGCACGACATCGAGCTGGTCGTCGACCGGCTGGTCATCCCCGATAGTTCCACTGGTGATGTCGATTTTCAGACCCGCCTGGCCGACTCGGTTGAAACGGCGTTGCGTTGGGGCGAGGGGATGTTGATTGTCGATGTGGTTGAGGGGGAGGAGCTGATTCTATCGGAGATGAACGCCTGCGCTCACTGCGGCCTCAGCTTCCCGGAACTGACCCCGCAGATGTTCAGTTTCAACTCGCCGCTGGGGATGTGCCCCGACTGCAACGGTCTGGGGGTGCGCTTTGAATTTGATCCTAACCTGTTTGTCGATCCGACCAAATCGATCAACGAAGGAGCCGTGCTGCCGTGGGGCGAGCTGTCAAAAAAGCGCAGTTGGGCTACCCAAATTGCCCACCAGATTGCCGACCGTTTCAATATCAGCCTGGATACCCCCTGGCCTGACCTGCCGGAGGAAGTGCGCCACCTCATTTTGCACGGCAATCCGCAGATCAAATTCAAATACCAGAGCGAGCATTTCACCGGCAACTGGCCCTACGAAGGGGTCATCAATGCTACCCGCCGGCGCTACAAAGAGACGCAATCCCAGAGTATGCAGGATTACTACAGCCAGTATCTCAGCCAGCAGCCCTGCCAGAGTTGCGCCGGTCATCGCTTGCGACCCGAGGCGCTGGCAGTGACGCTCGGCGGTTTGACCATTGCCCAGGTCACGGCCATGAGTGTGGATGAAGCCTACGCCTGGATTTGCGGTTTGATGGGCGAGAGTGGGGCGGAGGGGCAGAGG
>CAYZHI010000418.1:0-2728 GCA_964477335.1 uncultured Caldilineaceae bacterium
GGGAAACAGTCTCTAGCTGCCCGGCCGCGGCCACAATAGCATCGATCTGACTGCTGATAGCGCCCACATTGTCAGACATCGCCAGGATATTATCACTGACGTCGCCCAGGTTGTTGTTACGGGCGGCCTCCAGCGCTCGGAACTGGTTTGAGATAACCTCCAGTTGGTTGGCGGCTCTGACCAACTCGTTAATCTGGTTATTGATGCTGTTCACATTGCCGGACAGCATCAAAATGTCGTCACTGACCGCACCCAGATTGTTGTCAGAAACTCCCTTCAGAGCGCGGAACTGGTTCGACACCTGATCCAGAGTTTTCAGGGTAGCCACCAGACCCTCAAGCTGGTTGTTGATGGCAGCCACGTCTCTGGTCATCGTCGCCACACCCTGATCAACCGTATTCAGATTGGTGTCGAGCAGCTCATCCATCCCGCGCAGCTGGGTCGACAGGCGATCCAGCCGGCCGCTCAACTCATCTGACGTATTGCTCATCTGGACTTTGTAGCCGCGATCCAGGTAGTTAAGTTCCTTCAACAGGGCCAGGGTAGTATTGACATTCCCTTCGGTGGTGTCAAAAACAAACGGAATGATCCGGCTGACCTGATCGATCGTGTCTGGGACTTCGTCGCTCACAATTTGCGAGGTTTGGGCCAGGGCCTGATCCGTTTGCTGGACCGTTGCCCGGGTATTAGCCAGGGTGGTTTCTACATCGCCCAAAAACCCTTGTGTAGCCTCGGCCACCGGGACAATGGTGGCGTTGACCTGGTCGAAAGTGTTGGGCAGGTCCTGGCTGGCAATGGTGATGATTTGGTCGAGGGCGGCGTCAGTTTGGTTAACCGTTTCGCTGGCATCCACCATGGTTGCTTCTACGCTGCTCAGCAGCCCTTTGGTTACGTCGGCGGTAGCCGGGATGGTGGCGTGAACCCCATCGATGGCGTCAGGGATGTTGCGGCTGGCAATCGTAACGATCTGGTCTACCACCGCATCAGCCGTAGCAACGGTTTGGCTGGCATTAACCATGGAATTCTGGACGTTACCCAGCAAATCCTGAGTCATAGCCGCTGTTGGCGGAATGGTGGCGTGGACGGCGTCAATGGTATTCGGCACATCTTGACTGGCGATAGAAACCACCTGATCAAGGGCGGCGCTGGATTGATCAACCGTCTGGCTAGCATTCACCAGCGAACCTTCGACGGTGCTCAGGAGATTCTGGGTAGCCTCGGCCACCGGGGGAATGGTAGCGTGAACTTGATCGATAGCGTTGGGGACATCCTGGCTGGCAATCTGAACGATCTGGTTGAGTGCAGCGTCGGTCTGGTCAACCGTCTGGCTGGCATCCACCATGGTCGTCTCCACATCGTTGAGGAGATTTCTGGTGACCTGGATGGTAGAAGGAAGTGTAGCATGCACCTGGTCGATGGTGTCGGGTACAGGCCCACTGGCGAGTTGGATAACTTGATTCACCAGCGGACCGGTTTGGGTTGCCGTTTCCCCGGCGTTGACCATCGCCGTTTCCACATCGCTCAAGAAGGTTTTGGCAACCAGGGCCGTTGGCGGAATGGTGGCATGCACATCGTCGATAGCGTTGGGAACATCCTGGCTGACAATTTGGATGACCTGTTTGGCAAAGGCATCGGCCTGGTTAACGGTCTCACTGGTATTCAACACCGCTGATTGCACATTACTGACCGTTGAGGAGACTTCCTGAACCGAGGCTTTGGTTTGCTCCAGGGCGCCCTTGGTCGTCACCAGGCCGTCTGACGCCAGCGCCATCGTGTTCTTGGCCGCTACGCCCACGCCATCGATCACCTGGCTAGCAAAGATAATCCCGACCACACTCAAAACCACCCCCAGAATACCAACTCCAAGTAAAATATATCCGATTATACGTCGAGCCATATTTTTTCCTCCAGATTAGTTACACGTGGAGCGTAAAACCGGAATTGGTAACTTTACGGTTCCACATTTCGCAATCCATAACTTTGGTGCACCCTTCTGACGATTAGGTTAGGGTGGTTTTACCACTTTAGACTGAACGAGAATGGAGTTTCTTGGTTGAGGTAGTAGTTTTAGAATGTGAGTCGATTTGTGGGGGGCCTTTGTTCTTGCAAGGTTGTGGTTTAAGCTGCTCGGTCTCGACCCGGTCTGGGGCTAGACTAGACTGTAACTTAACCCATAATGAGAGGTATGGGTTTAGCTTCCGAGCTACAAATTTACCTGTTCGGGTGACAGCCTTAGACACAATCACTAGCTTCTTCGCCCTTATGATAATTGTGTGATTATACTTTTTCTCTACCGGTATTTTACATGAATTTTTGATTTGCGTAAATTAGCAGTATCGCTATGAGTGGGGCGAATCAGATGCAATTGACCGCCGTAAACCGGCGTGCTAAAATCCATCCCAATAAAAGTCATGTAATCGCCGGCTAAATGCTTCAGTGTGAAGCAACGGTACCACTTGCTTCAAGGAAAAATCAGAGCGTGTTTACCTACAAGCAGATTCGCCAACATCACCTTGAACATCAACACCGGCCATCACCTGCCCGCGGCGCAAAAATACTGGTGTTGGGCTTTGGCGTTATCATTCTTGTCGGTACGGTGCTGCTCCGACTGCCTATCGCGACCGAACCTGCCGCCGGCCTCAGTTGGTTGGAAGCTTTGTTTACCGCGACCTCAGCCACAACCGTCACCGGTCTGGTGGTGGTAGGTACCGAGGCCACCTTTTCTACG
>CAYZHI010000419.1:0-2718 GCA_964477335.1 uncultured Caldilineaceae bacterium
ACCGGCACACTGCCGGCCGGGGCGCCCGGCCCTGGATAATCAACAAATCGTAACCGGCTTTTTTCACCACCGCGCCCCAAAAGCCGCCGGAGTTGGCGTCGCCCAGCAGCCTGGTCAAAGGGGAGCGGGCGCCCAGGGTGAAACGTCCCGAAGAAGGCGCTTCGGTGCCGGTCAGCGCGCCGGGGGCAATGATGGCCACGTTATCCGGCCCGAGCGGCTGGATGGCCGGCGGAATGAGGTCATACTGTAAACGAGAGGTGAAGCCACGCCCGCCCAGATATTTCCGGGCAAAAGTCTCCTCCAGCGGCTCTTTTTTGACAGCCAGATTGGTCAGATCGATGCGCATGATTGTCCCGGCATATCCGCCTTTGATGGCCATGCCTTACCAGCCTTTCTGCTTTCGGTTGAATAAACCAGCCTGACCGGTCTCCGGCTGGAAGAGCAAGCGGAAACCGGTCAGGGATTTGTTGAGGTTAAATAGTAAAAGTTATTGGCCCACTTAGGCCAGGATATCGACCACCCCGGTCGAGCCGTTCACCCGCAGGCGGTCGCCAGTCTTGATCCGGAGGGTAGCATTGGTAGCGCCAACTACAGCCGGGATGCCAAATTCGCGGGCGACCACAGCCGGATGGGCCAGAACACCGCCGGCATCGGTCACCAGGCCGGCGATCTTGGTGAAGACCACTACCCAGGCGGGATTGGTCATCACGCAGACCATAATCTCGCCCTTTTTGACCTGGTTGAACTCTTCCGGCCCTCTGACCACCCTGGCCACGCCTTCGGCCACGCCGGCTGAACCACCCAACCCCTTGATCACCTCTTTAGGCTCTTCAGCCTTTTCTTTGGCTTTCAGGAAGCGGTCAGGATAACCCCACAAGGTCTTGTACGGTTCCTGGAACAGCGACCAGTGACTGACCGTGCCAATCCAATCCCTGGGCCGAACCTGCCAGGCCGCATCACGGGCGCGGCGGGCCGCCTTGATGACTGCCTTGCCGTCGTAGCCGCCGGGATTATCGGCAGTTTTGGGATTGGAGACGTACCAGCGCAGTTGTTCATACTCAAGGTAGAAAATATCCTCGGGGTCATCCAGCAGGCCGATTTTGACCAAATGGCGGCCAATGGCCAGGAAGACCAGTCGCATACGGGCATAGGTGCCCTGATCGATGTAGAAGTGGTGGTCCGGGGTCAAAGGCATCATTCTCAAGGCCAGGTCCATCGCGTTCTCAAACTTATCTCGCTGCGCCTGGGTGGTTGAGGCGGGAATCAAGGCCCGCAATTCTTTGATCGCGGCAGCCTGATCGTCTTTGACCGCCTGATGGGCCGCCGGATAATCATAGTCGGTAGCCAGATAACCTTTGATGGTTTCGATGATTGGGGTAATGTCTTCAACCCATAATTTATTGATATATTCGTGGGTATGGATGGGTTTGTAGCCAAACTCTTTAGCGTAGGCTTCAACCTCTTTCAAGAAAGCCCGGCCCTTTTCGCTGGCAGACAAGGCCGGCAAGATTTCCTTGGCCGTTTCGCCGCCATCAAAGATTGGTTTAAGAGCGGCGTCGGCCTTGACCTTTTCTTTGAATTCCCACAATCCTTTGACCGAATCCCAGTTGCGGTCGGCAATGGAAACCAAGATTCTGCCCGTCAGCACCGGATCAACCTGACCAACAACCTCGCCAACAACGCCGCCAAAATCCATGGAAGCCTGGAACTGAGCCAGATTCAAAATCCAGTGGATACGGAAATGACGCTCCTGAATATCCAGAGCCTCTTCCAGGTAAATCATTAACTCCGGCAAGGAGGCAGTCTCGGTGGGGAAGGTGTCCAGATACTCAAAGTTACGTTTGATCTCCGGCAGGTAGCGTTGGTTCCACCAGGTCAGGAACTCTTTGGCATACGTACCCATCACCAGGCCGTAATAAGGCCCAATTTTAGCGGCCTCCTCCGGGTCGCGCGGCAATACTGTACTGTAAACATAACCATTTACTTTTTTGGCGATCCAACCGGCCCCAAATGGGGCGCCAAAACGCCGATACATGTACTCGCACGTTGGCCCCCACCAACCACCGATGTCGAAGTACATCGGTGAAATTGGGTTGGGACAGTGCAAGTCATCATAAAACCAGTGAAGTTTTTTCTCCTCTTCACTGGCCCATTCAATGGGGAACTTCTCATCGCCAAAGAATGTACCCAGCACTTCATTTGGATCTGACATTGATCAACCCTCCTTAGATATTATATTGGTTTTTTTCAATCTATCTCCATAGCCCGAAACGGTTCACCGTTCACCACCGCGACGAGCCATCACAAACCTGAATAACTGGAACTTTTCTCGGGGAGGGCGGCCTTCACCCCACTGTGCGGCCTGTCGAGAGGATTTTCAGGCAAAGACGTCCACCTCGACACGAAATTCATTTTTGAAAGATTTTGCAATCGATAATCGATAATCGATTGCCAGAGTGTACTCTCAGAATATTTTCTTGTCAAACGTGAATCATGGCAAAACTCGGTATCCCTCCACCTTCGGCCAAATTAGGTCAAATAAACCACAAAGTAACACAAAGGGACACGAAGAGACAGCCCCCGAAATCCCCGCTCCGTTCTAAAATCTGAGACAGACCCTCCCCCAAAAGCTAACTACCTTGTATTTAGAGTTAGGAGTATAATGAGTACCTGACGAATTTAAGCTCACCAAATCAGAGGGGTAAGGTAGGCAAGCGG
>CAYZHI010000420.1:0-2706 GCA_964477335.1 uncultured Caldilineaceae bacterium
AAATCAGGCGCCGGATGGCCAGCCATTGGCGCCGGTTCCAAATCGGTTGCAACGACGGCGCTGGTTAGAGTTGCCTGCCTCATTGCTTGCGAAAAAATAATCCAAACGCCCCCCAGGACAATGACCAGACCAATCAGAACCAGCCAAAACGGGCGCTGCTGCAACAGGGGCGGCGTCCCCACAGAGTTGCTGCTCATTGAATGTTGTTGCCTCCTCGTCGATGGGTTAATAGCCTGGCATCAGCATACCACGTTTCTAGCTCAGATACCGTAAGCTATCTTCCACACCCTTTATCTATTATGACTATGTCAAGTTGATTTGTCAAACAAAAAGTAACTATCTGGTAACAACAAAAAGCGGATTAAAAGTTGCCCTTTAGCCTGCCGGACGGGGCAAATCTCAATCCGCTGCTTTTCTCAACTCCAGAGCGAATTTTGGAATGAGAATAAGTTGAGAGAAGTCATTCCACGATGATTTTTTCGTCGATCAGCTTTTGTTCAACCAGATTTCCCTTGGGATTGAAACAGAAATGTTGCGGGTGCATGCGAAATTCGACGTCGATCATAGCCCGGCCAGCCCGATTCTTCTCCAACGTAAAGATCACCCAATCGCGGTAGCTGTCGCTCTTGTAGGGGTTGAATGAGACGTGGTCTTTGGAAAGAATGTGGAATTTGTTGTTCATCAGAATGGCAATGTCGCATTCGTAATCCAGCGCCGAACTGCCGCGCAGATGATACAGGTGCATGCGCCGGCTGCGCAAACCTTCCCGGTCGGCGGCTACAATGGCGACCACCGGAATATTGTAGGTCATAGCGATATCTTTGAGGCCCTCAACAATAATCGTGACCTTGTCGTTTTCATCAACGGCCCGCTCCGGGTAAATGGCAATTTTTTGCAGATAGTCAATAAACAACACCAACTTACCGTTAGTAGCTTCCACAATCTGCCGGGTAAAATCCCGGATGACATTCAGGGTTGTTACCGCCGGGCTGGCCTTCATCAAAATCAGGCGGTCGGAGTAACGATTAATTGTTTCAATGGCTTTGGCAGTCTTGGGATGCTGTGATAGAATCTGATAAAGGCCGATGTTACCGTCTTTGCGGACCCATTCGCGGGCTCGTTTGCTGACAACGATATTGTGCAGATCTTTGAGCCGGATACCACTGCTGACGTTGTCGCTGGTCGGATCGATGCTTTCCTGGCAGATGAGTCGATTCAAGAGATGGATCTCACTGTGCTCGTAGGAAAGATAGAAGGCGTAATGGGCTTCGTTGAGCGCCAGGTTACGGGCCATCTGTAGGGCGGTAATCGTTTTGCCAATGCCCTGGGCGCCGCCGAGTAGAACCAGCTCTGTTCGTCGCAGGCCCCCTCCAATCAGCCGATCGATTTGATCAAAACCACAGGGGATAGGCAGATATTCGTCCAGCTCGCCCTGGACAATCATTTGATCTGCTTCTTTTAGCACCTGGGTAAGACTTCTGGGCGTTGAGCCGCCAGGGCGGCGCTGGGTGGCGGCTCGCGGCGCTGGGGGGCGAGCCGACGATGGTGGCGGCGACGGGGAATTAGCCGGTCGGGCCTGGGATAAGGGCTGAAGAGGTCGCCGTTCGGACGTCGCTTGCTCTTGGGTCGGCAAATCAGTTGAGGCCATATAGTTTTCCTAATAAGTGAGCAGATGTAATTTAAATTTGATTATACCAGATTGCTTGAAGCAAAACAACCTGACTGTTGGGTGATTTGCTGGTAAGTTCTGGAAAGGTTAGGGGCGAGGAAGCCATGGACCAGCCAAAATTGGAACATCCTTTTGTAGCTCTGGCTCGACAAGCCATTGAAACCTATTTAAGGTCGAATCAGATCATTGATCCGCCCAACCCTTTGCCGGCCGAGATGGCCCAACCGGGCGCGGTTTTTGTCTCATTGCATACAGCCGATGGCCTGCTGCGGGGTTGTCGCGGCGCTATTGCCGCCACGGCGCCAACCCTGGCCGAAGAAATCATTAAAACAGCCATTGCCTCGGCCACCGATGACCCCCGTTTTTTGCCGATGACTCTGGCTGAAACGGCGGGGCTGGATATTAAAGTCGATGTGTTGAGTCCGTTGGAGCCGGTGCAGGATGAAAGCGAGTTGGATGAGAAAGTTTATGGGGTGCTCATTCAATCGGGCTATCACCGGGCCTTACTCTTGCCTGATATTCCGGCTGTCGACAGTGTACCGCGGCAGTTGGAACTGGTCCGCAAAAAGGCTGGCTTAGGGCCGACTGAGCCGGCCGAGTTGTTTCGCTTCACCGTGACTCGCTATAAATAGTACCAAGAAAATTTGGACCACGAAGGACACGAACGCTACGCGACACAAAGGGAGGATTTTAAAGAATTTTAGTGTCTCTTTGTGTTCCTTTGTGGTTTGTTTGGCCTTATTTGGCCGAAGGTGGTTTGTCCAAGTTAGGAGTGTCCAAGCGTGTATCAGTCTGATAACAAGCCACGTCCCCGCCGTCCCTATGAGCAAAAGCGCCTCAGCAAGCGTGGCGCGCTGCTGTTTGGGCTGGGTTTGGGGGCATTGGCGGCAACGGTATTGATTGCGATCCTGGTGCTGCTGCCATATCTGAGTGGCCGGCTGGAAAATTTACCCTATTATGCCCGTACCTACTATCGCAAACTGATCCCCCATCCGGCCTACCTGCCGACCCCGGCGCCCACCCCGACTGTACCGGCA
>CAYZHI010000421.1:0-2699 GCA_964477335.1 uncultured Caldilineaceae bacterium
AACTGACAACTGACAACTGACAACTGACAACTGACAACTGACAACTGACAACTGATCACTGATAACTATTTCTTCAGGAGAAAAACTATGAGCGAACAATATGAACCGGTGATCGTTGGTTTCTTATGCAACTGGTGCTCGTACCGGGCGGCCGACCTGGCCGGCACAGCTCGGCTTCACTACGCCCCCAATATGCGCCCCATCCGGGTGATGTGCAGTGGGCGAGTCGACCCGCAGTTTGTGCTAAAGGTGCTCCGTGAAGGTGCCGATGGGGTGCTGATTGCCGGTTGCCATCCCGGTGAGTGCCATTATGTTGAGGGCAATATCAAGGCCCTGCGCCGCTTTGTGTTACTCAAGCGGCTGCTCCGCCAACTGGGAATCGAGGAAGAGCGAGTCCAGTTGGTCTGGGCGTCGGCTTCGGAAGGGATCATCCTGGCTGAGGCGGTGGATCGGATGACCGAGCAACTGCGGGCGCTAGGACCCCTGCGCTGGCGAAAAACAGTGCTGAGCGGCAACGGGCGCGGCTACCCGGCGCCGGTTGAGGCTATTGCGGCAGTTGAGGAGGTGTGATAATGACCGATAACGGCAAGCCCAAGTTAGCCATGTATTGGGCCGCCTCTTGCGGCGGCTGTGAGATCGCCGTGCTGAACATCCACGAGCACATCCTGACCGTGGATCAGGTTTTCGATTTAGCCTTTTTCCCCTGCATTGCCGATTTCAAGGTTGCAGATGTCAAAAACTATCCCGACGGCTACATCGACCTGTGCCTGTTCAATGGGGCGATCCGCAATTCGGAAAACGAGGAGATGGCCCGCCTGTTGCGTCAAAAATCCAAGGTGCTGGTGGCCTTTGGCTCCTGCGCCTATGAAGGTTGCATCCCGGCCCTGGCCAATCTGACCTCGAAAGAGGCCATTTTGCGGACCGTCTTCTTGGACAACCCTTCCATTGACAACCCGACTGGGGTGTTGCCGCAGCCCAGCTTTGAAGCGCCGGAAGGTGAATTGGAAATTCCGTACTTTTACCACACGGTCAAGTCGCTGGATCAGGTGGTCAACGTCGATTACTATATCCCCGGCTGCCCGCCGGAGCCGCCGCAAATCTGGGCCGTGCTGCAAGTGGTGGTTGCCGCCCTCTTGGAAGGAGCGCCGCTGCCGCCGGCCGGCTCCATCGTCGGCGCGACGGACGTGGCCGTGTGTGAGGAATGCCCGCTGCAGAAGCAAGAGAAATCGATCACCCGCTTCTACCGCCCTTACGAAATCACCCCGCAGCCAGGGCTGTGCTTGCTGGAGCAGGGTATCGTTTGCATGGGGCCGGCTACGCGGGGCGGTTGTGGGGCGCTGTGCCCGCAGGTCAATATGGGCTGCCGGGGTTGCTACGGGCCGCTGGATGGGGTGTATGATCAGGGCGCCAAGATGCTGTCGGCCATCGCTTCGGTCATCGGCGTGGGCAATTCTAAGATGGAAGAAGCCGAACTGGAGCGCGAGATTCAGGCCGTGGTGGATACCATCCCCGACCCGGCCGGCACGTTCTACCGGTTCAGCATGGCCCATTCACTCCTGCAACGCTCCAAAACAAACGGCAAATAGTTTTTAGTGTTCAGTTTTTAGTGTTTAGTTATCAGTGGTCAGTTATTGGCAGTTGTCGTTCACAATTCACAATTCACTACACCTGCCCTATGGGTTCACTGTTCACTGATTACTGTTCACTGAATCAGGAGGCAATCTATGAAACGCATTTCGATAGATCCCATCACCCGGCTGGAAGGCCACGGCAAGATTGAAATCTTCCTCGATGAAGCCGGCGACGTAGCCAACACCTATTTCCAGATCCCGGAGCTGCGTGGTTTTGAGCAGTTCTGCGTCGGGCGACCGGCTGAGGAGATGCCCCGGATCACCAACCGTATCTGCGGCGTCTGCCCGGAGGCGCACCATATGGCCGCCACCAAGGCCCTCGACGCGCTGTTCCACGTTGAGCCGCCGGCAGTAACCAAGAAACTACGGGAGATGTTCTACTCCGCCTTTTATGTGACCGACCATACCGTCCACTTCTATGCGCTGGGCGCGCCCGACTTCGTGGTGGGTCCCGACGCGCCAGCGGCGGAGCGTAACATTCTGGGCGTGATCCACAAGGTCGGGCTTGAGATTGGCCAGCAGGTCATCGACTGCCGCCGGCGTAATCACCACGTCATCAAGATGTTGGGCGGGCGGGGCGTCCACCCGGTAGCCGGCTTGCCCGGCGGCTGGAGCAAGGCGGTGAGCGAAGCTGAACGCCAGGAGATCGAACAGATTGCCCGGCAGAACGTGGAGTTCGGCCTTTTCAGCCTCAAGCTGTTCGACGACGTGGTGCTGGGTAACCAGGCTTACGTAGACCTGGTGCTGTCGGATGCCTATACCCATCACACCTACTACATGGGCACCGTGGACGAGAAAAACCACATTAACTTTTACGATGGGCTGATTCGGGTGGTCGATCCCGATGGCCATGAATTTGTCAAGTATCCCCCCCAGGATTACGCCCAACATGTCGCCGAGCACGTGGAGCCGTGGACTTACCTGAAATTCCCCTATCTGAAAGGAGTCGGCTGGAAAGGATTTGTAGACGGCCCGGACAGCGGCATTTACTGCTGTACCCCCCTGTCGCGGCTGAACGCCGCCGACGGGATGGCCACGCCCAAAGCTCAATTAGCCTTCGAAAAATTT
>CAYZHI010000422.1:0-2695 GCA_964477335.1 uncultured Caldilineaceae bacterium
CTGCTGACCTGGCTGGCCGAAGCTATCGGCACGGCGACCAGTTGGCCCTTTGGCGCTTATAATTATACGCCCAGGCTGCAACCTCAATTGGCCCAGGTGCCGCTGCTCATCCCGGTCGCCTGGCTGATGATGCTGCCGTCGGCCTGGGCGGTAGCTTATCAGGTTGCGGGTCGCTGGTCCGGGCCGCTCTTTGTGGCGGTCAGCGCCCTGGCCTTGACCGCCTGGGATTTGTTCCTCGACCCCCAGATGGTCGCCTGGGGGCTGTGGGTCTGGAGCGAGCCGGGCGGCTACTTTGGCATCCCCTGGCTGAATTTCATGGGCTGGCTGCTGACCGCGGCCCTGATCACCATCGTGGTTCGCCCGCGTGACTTGCCGGTAGCCCCGTTGCTGGCCATCTACGTGGTCACCTGGCTGCTGGAGAGCATCGGGCTGTTCTTTTTCTGGGGATTGCCCGGTCCGGCCGTGGTTGGCTTCGTCGCCATGGGCAGCCTGATCTGGCTGGCCTGGTGGGTTCATCAAAAGCAGAGCCAATTGTATTGTGATACGTGATGCGTGAAACGTAAAGGACAACACGTTTTACGTTTCACGTTTCACGTTTTACGCTACACAAACCTGTGTCTGCAACAATTGTACTTACGACAGACGGCAGTTGCATTGCCGGAGGATAGAAATGATGACTACTTTTATCTGGACAATCATAGCATTTTGGGCTGGAGCTCTGCCCTTCTCGGTCTGGCTGGGCCGGCTGGCGCTGCGCACCGACATTCGCCGCTACGGCGACCAAAACCCTGGCGCTACCAACGTGGCCCGCGCCGGCGGCTGGCAGTGGGGCGCCCTGGCCCTCTTGCTGGATATGATGAAAGGGGCGCTGCCGGTTGGGCTGGCCTGGTACTGGGGTGGTCTGAGCGACTGGGCGCTGGTGCCGGTCGCCCTGGCTCCGATTGTGGGCCACGCCTATTCACCCTTCCTACGCTTTCAGGGCGGCAAGGCCCTGGCTGTCACCGTTGGAGTTTGGGGCGGTCTGACCGTGGGCGAGGGGCCGTTGATCCTGGTGATCCTGCTGCTAATCTGGTATGCCCTCATCGCCGTCGATGGCTGGGCCGTGCTGCTAACCGGCCTCAGCTTTGGGGCTTACCTGTTAATAACGGATAAAGAAGGCTACCTGCTGGCTATTTGGGCCGGCAACATGCTGCTGGTGGCCTGGAAACATCGAGCTGACCTGGCCAGGTTGCCCCACCTGCGCCCCTGGCTGCATAAAATAGGAAGCGGACAGGCGCAGCGAGAATGAAAAGTAATCAGTAATCAGTTGTCAGTTGAACAGTGATCACTGTTCACTGTTCACTGTTCACTATTTTTAGAGGAAGCTGACAATGATCTTCATTGCCCTGTTTGTCACCCTGGTTTTGATCGGGATGGTCCTAATTGCCCTGGTCAATACCCTCACTTTTCCCCGCCTGGGCAGGGCTGCCCGCACCGCAGCCTCGCCCAAGATGTCGGTGCTGATCCCGGCCCGCAATGAGGCCGCCGTGATCGAGCGGACCCTACGCAGTTGGCTGGCCCAAAGTTATCTCAATTATGAAATCATCGTGCTGGATGACCAATCCATCGACGCTACCGCTGAGATCGTTCGCGCCATGAGTCGGGAGACGCCCCGGCTCCGCCTTATCTCTGGCCAGCCGCTGCCGCCCGGCTGGCTGGGCAAAAATTGGGCCTGCCAGCAATTGGCCGAAGCCGCCGCCGGTGAACTGCTGCTCTTCACCGACGCCGACGTTACCGCCGCCCCGCCCGCCCTGGCCGCGCTGGTAGCCGAACTGGAACAAACCGGCGCCGACTTGCTGACCGTCTGGCCGACCCAACAGAGCCAAAGCTGGGCCGAGCGGCTGACCGTCCCGTTGATGGCCCTGGTGGTGCTGGCCTACCTGCCTCTGCCGCTGGTGCATCACACCCGCTGGTCGACCTTTGCCGCGGCCAACGGCCAATGCCTGCTCTTCCGCCGCCGGGCATACCAAGCGATTGGCAGTCACACCTCGGTTCAGGGTGAGGTATTGGAGGATGTTCTGCTAGCCCGCCGTCTCAAAGGACGCGGCCTGCGCTTGCGCATGGCCGACGGGGCCGGTTTGATTAACTGCCGTATGTATCAAAATTGGGCGGCGGTGCGAGACGGCTTTGCCAAGAATATTCTGGCCGGCTACGGCGGCCGGGTCTCGTTTCTGCTGCTGGCAACGCTGTTCCACTGGCTGGTCTTTCTATTCCCCTGGCTCTGGCTGGCCCTCGGCTGGCTGGCCGGGGGCCAGCCGGGCTGGCCGCTCTGGCCGCTGCTGCTGGTGGGGCTGGGCGTCGGCCTGCGCGCCCTGACCGCCGCCGTTACCGGCCAGCGCCTCGTCGATGCCCTGTTGCTGCCGGTCTCGGTTTTGCTGATGACCCGCATCGCTGCCCAGGCCATCTGGTGGCAGTGGCGTTACGGCGGGCCGTTGTGGAAAGGCCGGGTGATTGCTTCCACCCAAGTTTCGGTTTGAGGTTCATATGACTCAACCAATCGTAATCATCGGCGCCGGTATTGGCGGGCTGAGCACGGCCATTCGGTTGGCTGCGGCCGGCCAACCGGTCATCGTCTTTGAGCAAAACGACCAGGTTGGCGGCAAAATGGGCCAGCTCAGCCAGGCCGGCTATCGCTGGGACACCGGCCCCTCGGTCA
>CAYZHI010000423.1:0-2690 GCA_964477335.1 uncultured Caldilineaceae bacterium
ACTTCGACCACCTGGGCGGCCAGATTGATGAAACTGGTTTCAAAACGGTTGAGCGGCTCGAGGGCCAGCGTCACCCCATGATCGCCGGCGTATTGAGCCAGCCCTTTCAAGTGAGATACCAGCAGATCCGTATCCCTGGCTCGCTCTTCAGCCGTCATCTGCCAGGTTCGGCCCACTGCCGAATAGAGCGGGCCGGCCAGGATCTCACCGCCCATCGTCTGGACCGCGTCAATACAGTGCCGCACATAGGCTACCCCGTTGGCTTGAATACTCTCGTCGTGATGGATCAAATCTCGATCGGGACCCATGGCGGCCACTACGTCCACACCTAAACCATGCTCTTTAATCAACTTGCCCGCTTTGGCGTAATCATAATCGGTAAGCCCTTCAACGGACAGTTCGACCATATCGGCGCCGCCTTTGGCTATATGGGGGATCAGCCACTCCAGGTCTGCATCTGTCAGGGGTGCAACCCAGATCCAGGTATTAACACCAAATTTCATAATTTATACCTCCTTGTATAGCATAGCATGTAATTTTTGAGATTTTCTATTTAAACCTGATTTTGGGTAATAAAGCCAGAGAAGCCGCCGGCCTAAAACCAAATTGCGGCAGGGGTAATTACAACTCGCTGCCGGCCTGACTCTGCTCCAACTCACCAATCGAAACAGCGCCTACCTCTTCCACTGAACGAGCCGCCCGAGGCACGACGTGGCTCCAGACAATAAAGGCCAAGGTCGAGAAGAACAAGAGCAAGAAACCGTAGCGATAGGCGGCAAACCACCAGGGTTGGAACATCCCCAGGATGCCCAAAACAATGCCGGCAATGATAATCAACTCGATCGGCCGGTAGACTCGTTCAGAAATATTGTTATTTAAAACACTGGCCACCAACCAGATAAAGGTGATAAAGAAGAGAATAATCGACACAAACACAAACACAAACGGGATGGCCGAGAGTAGCACGTTAGTGGCCAATTGTTCCTCGGTTGCAAACGAACGGATCACCGGTCCGGCCACAAAACCGAGAATCAGGGTAATAACTGCCGCAATTGGCAGGCCAATCGGTACACGAGGACGTTTTTTGGTCATAGCTTTTTTCCTCAAGCCAAAGTTAGTAGCAAAATCTTGCTTGCTAGTCTTTACAGAGCAATACGGCTCTGATTCGACCGGTCAAAGAAGTGAAGATGTTCGCGGACAATATTGAAGCGAATCTGTTCGCCAATTTTCCAGTGGGGCATGCCTGAAACCGTGCTGAGCAGAACCTGCCCGCCACTCTTGATATGCAAAATAGTCTCTACCCCCAACGGCTCAATGAGCGTAACTTCACCCAGAAAATCTCCGTCAGCCTGGGGGCTGACATCCTCCGGTCGCACGCCCAACACAAAGTCAGTTGGCAACTTGTCACTGGCCCGCTCAAGCGGCAATTTGATGGGGCTGTCGTCGATGTGCAAGAGACCATTTTCGCGGCGGGTATTTAACAGGTTGATACCGGGGGTGCCGATCAGATGAGCCACAAACATGCTGGCCGGCCGGTCATAAATGTCATCGGGGGTACCTATTTGCACAAGCCGGCCTTCGTTCAAAACGCCAATGCGATCAGCCATGGTCAGCGCCTCAACCTGGTCGTGGGTGACGAACAGGGTGGTACTGCCCTGAGTGCGTTGGAGGTGCTGAATTTCCACTCGCAACGCTTCACGCAGCTTGGCATCCAGGTTAGAGAGCGGCTCATCCATCAAAAAGACCTGCGGCTCCCGCACAATCGCCCGCCCAATCGAGACACGCTGCATCTCCCCGCCGGACAGCCGGGCTGTTTTTCGGGCCAGCAGGTGAGAAATTCGTAGCTTTTCGGCGGCCTCTTCCACCCGAGTCTTGATTTCGGCTTCAGAGATTTTCCGCAGCGGCGAACGCAATGGAAAGGCCAAGTTGTCATACACTGACATGGTGGGGTAGAGGGAGTATTGCTGAAAGACGAAGGCAACATCGCGATCGGCCGGCGTAACTTCATCGACGATCTCGTCATCAAACAAGACATGACCTTCATCCTGGTGTTCCAGCCCGGCAATCACCCGCAAGGTGGTCGTCTTGCCAGCGCCGGTTGGCCCCAGCAGTACAAAAAACTCGCCATCTTTGATTGAAAATGAAACGTTCTTCAACGCGGTTACAGTCTGGAAACGCTTGGTTAGGTTTTGCAGGGTTACGTTTGTCATAACAAATTACCTTCTAATCGCCATTTCAGTTTTGGGGTTGAAAAAGCGGACCATCTCTGGATCAAGGTCAAAGCGAACCGTGGCCCCAATGGGGTGCCGGTTCAGCCGATCGCTGCGAATATGGACAATATCCTGCTCGTTTAACAAGACGTGCAACATGGTATAAGCCCCATACAACTCCGAAGCATACACCTCACCGACCAACTGGCCATTGTCCTTGATCTGGGCGGCTTCCGGGCGGAAGCCCACGATAAGCTCGCCCGAATCCGGCAGGTTGCCAGGCAAAACACGCTGCCAATCAGCCGGCGGCGCATAATGATTTGCGGCCGATAAATGGACTGCGCCATCTCGATACTGTCCGCTGGCGAGATTCATGCCCGGACTGCCAATAAAACGAGCCACAAACAGATTGGACGGATCGTAGTAGACTTCACCCGGAGTCCCCACCTGCTGGACCACGGCGTTAGACATGACCACAAT
>CAYZHI010000424.1:0-2681 GCA_964477335.1 uncultured Caldilineaceae bacterium
GATACCAAACTGCTGCCGGGCGCTGCCATCATCGCTATGGGCATCGAGCCAGAATTCAAACAGTTGCAAGAGTTGGTGCAGGGGTAGGTGGTTGAGGGGATAGTTGCATGGTTAGGTGGATGGTTATTCGAGGCGGAGGAGGACAAACTTGAGGTACCGCAGCTCGGGACAGGCTAGCGGCCAGGGATGGTCGGCCGGTTGGCCATAAATGCCCAACACCGTAGCCTGTCGCCGGGCTTGTGATATGCCGCCAGTACAAAGTTGCAGAAATGTCTCCGGATCGATATGGCTGGAGCAGGAAGCCGCGGCCAAAAGCCCGCTCCGAGTTGTCACCGCGGCAGCGCCGCTGATGAGCCGCTGATAGGCAGCGACAGCCTGGGGCACTGCCTCTTTTGAGGCCGCAAACGAAGGTGGGTCGAGTACGACCAGCTCCCACCGCTGCCGGGCCTGCCCGGCCTGCTCCAGAAAGTGAAAAGCATCGGCTTTTGCAATCCTGTGGTCAGCTGGCTCAAGCCCATTCAAACACCAATGGGTATGGGCTACCGCCAGGGCCGGTTCCGCCAGATCAACGGTTGTGACCTGACTGGCCCCACCCAAACCGGCATAAACCGAGAATCCCCCGGTATAGCCAAATAGATTGAGCACTCGTCGGCCGGCTGCCACTGCCTTGATCCGCTGCCGGTTGTCGCGCTGATCCAGAAAAAAGCCGGTTTTCTGCCCCCGGCTAACATCGGCGGTAAAGCGGACCCCATTTTCAAGAAAGGGGACTGGCCAGGGCATAGGCGAGTCCCCCCGCAACAACTCTTCGCTGGCCGCGAGCCGGGCCTGGCTGCGCCGGTAAACCCAACGGATTGGCAACGTCTGAACCAACCAAGCGGCGATGCCGGCCGGATTCCAGAAGCCAGCAGCCCCGGCCCCATCGAATTGCATCACAGCAACTTCGCCATAGAGATCACAAATGAGACCGGGCAGGCCGTCTCCCTCGCCGTTGAATAATCGAAAGCCGGTGGTGCGGTCGTCAAACCAGGTCCGGCGCAGGGCCAGCGCCTGCTCAAACCGGCTCCGGGCCCAATCGTCATGGAGGGTCTGTTCCGCTTCCACCGTGCAAATGCGCAGAGCTAACGAGCTGTGCGGATCATAAAAACCGCGTCCAATCACCCGACCCTTCTTATTGTCCAACAAAATAGCCGGGCTACCGGGCGGCGCCGGCGGCAACTCGCGCAGAGCTTCGGCAAACACCCAGGGATGGCCCTGTTTGATGGCTCGGGTCAAATTGCGGGCTAACTTGAGCTTGAGGGGTGAGTTGGTATAGTTTTGCAGGAAATGCAGTTTGGTCAATTTTTTCACCGCCGGCCTGTTAGCTTCATAATTACCACATAATCCCCAATTACACAATATGATCTCAGTGAAATTTAACGCAATACTAACCAAATTCAAACAGAATCCCAGATAATTGAACGAACCAGAACCTGGCCTTAAGAAATTTTCTTGGATTGACTCGGCCTGTGAATTATGCTACAATATTTTCAGTAATTTCTGAACGTTTTAGACAAGCTCGACACATTAATGGTATGAGCGAACTGGAAAGAATCAGAGAAAGATTTATTTTGCATTGGGGCGAAATGGGTTCGCTTTGGGGCATCAACCGCACTATGGCCCAGATTCACGCTCTCCTATTTATTTCACCGGAACCTCTCTCGGCCAATGACATCATGGAGGAACTGCAAATAAGCCGGGGCAATGTCAGTATGGGCCTGCGGGAGTTGATTGCCTGGGGTATTGTCAACCGGGTGCATGTAAAGGGTGAACGCCGCGAATTTTACACCACTGAAAAAGACGTTTGGAAAATGTTTCGGATCATCGCTCGGGAGCGCAAGCGACGCGAGGTTGACCCAACGATTGAAGTTCTGCGCCAAAGTATGACCGATCTGAATGGAATGTCAGACTCTGCCGGCAGTTATGAGCGGGAACAACTGAAAAGCTTGCTCAACTTCTTTGAAACCGGTATCGAAGTATACGAAGACCTGGAAGATCAATCACCTACTAGCATCTTGAAGCTACTTGGCAAAACCTTGCGATTGAGGAAGATAACCTCTAGTTGATTTTATTTTTTTGTTTCAAACTTTCAAATTCTTTTGAAAGTAATGAAGAAAACAAAGGAGAAAACCGATGACGGTAAAATCACAAACAGGCTTGTTTCCCAGCCTGTTAAGCAATCGCCAATATTCGGGGACTATTTCCACCTTACTTTATAACTGGCCCATTTTTACCGGCGCTCTTTTTTTTGGAGTGGTAGCGCTAACGGTTAGCCTCATTCTGACTTCACCGTGGAGCTGGCTCTTCCTGGTTAGTGGGCTGGCTGTTCTGGCTTTGGCCGCCAGTATTCTGCTGACCACGTTCATTGTATATGATTGGGGTGAACAACATGAATATGATCGTCTGGCCGAATTGGGAGCGGTAGCCGGGGCCAATGTAGTCATCGACATTACCTGCGGCAAGCTGCGCGGCAGTCGGGGACTTCTAGCCCATCACAGACAGGGTTATTACTTTCTCATTGATATCTACGATCCCAAAAAAATGACCGATCTGGCCCTTAAACGCGCTCGCCACATGGAACCTCCGCTATTGACCCAACGGCGCATCTACCGCCGGGAGGCGCCGGTCCATAGCCTGCCCTTACC
>CAYZHI010000425.1:0-2652 GCA_964477335.1 uncultured Caldilineaceae bacterium
CATAGCGGCGGTACAGCTCCAGATAATCGTAGGCTTGCAACACCTGGTAGTTGATTTCAATGAAACTCAGGCCCTTTTCGAGACGCTGCTTGTAGGCCTCGGCGGCCAGCATCCGGTTGACGCTAAAGTGGCGGCCAATCTCCCGAAGGAACTGGATGTAATTGAGTTCGAGCAGCCAGTTAGCGTTGTTCTCAGCGATGGCCTGACCCCGGTCAAAATGGAGGTAATGATTGAGTTGGGCGTGCAATTTTTGGACGTTGGCCTGGATCGTTTCAAAGGTCAGCAGTTGGCGCATCTCCGTTTTGCCGCTGGGGTCGCCAATCATAGTGGTGCCCCCGCCGATGAGGCCAATGGGGCGGTGCCCGGCCCGCTGCAGATGCATCATCGCCATAATGGTGACCAGGCTGCCGGCGTGCAGGCTGTCGGCGGTGCCGTCAAAGCCGATGTAGAAGGTAACCTGCTCCTCAGCCAATTGCCGGCGCAAGGCCGCTTCGTCGGTAACTTGGGCAATAAAGCCGCGTTCTTGGAGGGTATCGAAGACGTTGTTGGTCATGATCGGGTTGATTGATTAACTCCTGTTAATTCCGGGGTGGGATTAGCAATTCCAACCCCACCCGAATAACGCTAGGGTTGGAAATTTTATCGCGGTTGGCTTCATAAATCAAAGTCCACAGGCGAAAATCGCCATAGAGTTGCTTGGCGATCTTGCCCAGGGTATCGCCGGGTTGGACCACGTAGGTCTGTTCAGCCCCATCCGTTGGAGGTACGCCCTCATCTCCACCGGGCGCCGGAGACGGCTCCTCCTGAGGCGGGGCCGGGGCGACCGCGGTCAAGAAGCGCTGGCCGCGTTGGGCCATATCGTCCAATTTTTTTTGGGTTTCGGCCAGGGTAGCGCCAACCACTCGTTCCACCAGTTGCGCGCCTGAGCCGCGAATAGTGTCCAGTAACGCATCCGATACCTGCTCAGGCGGGGCAATGACGCTGACAAAGGCCCAGCGTCCAGCCACTTCCCCGGCGGCAAAGGTAAAGTCGGGCCTAAAGCGGCGGATATATTTGAGCGCCGCCGGTAAATAATGGTCGGAATCGGCCAGAAGCAGGACATGCTCGCCCGGTTTTGGGTCCACCTGAGGCACATCGTCAGGGGGCGGGTAGTGGGGTATCTCGGCGCCCATTGCAATCACATATTGGGCGCCGGGCAGCAGTTCGAACTCCACCGTCTGGCCCACGCCAAAAATGTGCTGCCGGGTGCGTTGCTGTCCGCTATAAACCCGGTACAGATTGGCTTCACGGCCACGATTCCAGCCGGCCAATAGATCCCAGGGATCAACCGAGAGCCGGCCGCTCCCCTGGGCGTCGACAATCAGTTCCTGATTCTCGATTTTGATGAAGCAATGGCCGACGCCCGTAGCCTGCCAACTGACGGCTTCATCTTGATAGGTATGGCCGCCGAAAGTCGTTTGGCCAGGCAGGTTGAGCCGGTAGGCCAGGCCGCTTTCACTATCGCGCAAGGTCACGTAGTTCCCTGGTTGGTCGGCGGCGGGCCAATCCTGGCTGAAGCGCAGGATCAAATCACGGATCGGTTTGGGCCGGTCACCCAGGCTGAAAACACCAAAACTGGCCTCATAGGGGTTGTGGCTAATTTGCACGTCGTTCAGCATCCATTTGAAGCCGCCGGCAAAATCATTGGCCCGCAAGTAGGCATAGGTGGCGGCTTCATAGAGCCCGGTCAGGGCGGGATCGACCGGGCTACTGCTGGCCGGGTTGGAGCTGGTTTGGTTGCTCCAGCCGAACTCGCCGAAGATCAGTGGGTGTTTGGGGAAGGCCCGGCGCAGGCTTTCCAGGTGGGCCAGGTTGGTATTAAAGCCCTGATAGTTCAGGCTGGCGTAGTTGTGGTACTCTTGAAAATCAAGCCGGCGATTGGCCGGCAAACCGGCAAAATGGAGCCAATTCCAGCCCACGGTCAACAACTGCTTACAGCCGGCGGCCCGGATCGGGTCGATCCGGGCGCGCAGCCAGGCTTCCACCGTACCGTCTAAAACCGTAATGAGGGGGTACCAGGGCTGGGCCTCACCGGAGAGCATAAAATCGACCAGCGTGCCTTTGCCCTGCTTGGTGAAATTGTTGACGGCGGCGTCATATTCCAAGAAGAGGCGCAGCGCATTGATGTAATAAAAGGCTTTGTCGGCGTCCAGATGAGCCGGGATACGGCGTTGACGTTGCAACTCGGCTGCCTCCTGGCGACTGACCCGCACGCCGTAGTGGTCGACGAGCTGGCTGGTTTGGATGGGGGCCGGATAGTCCGGTGGATAAATGGCGGCTGCCAGATTATAAAAAACCGGCTCATTTTCCAGATCGTAGGCAAAAACCGTGGAGACGTCTTTGTAACGGGCGGCAATTTTGGCGTCAAGGGCGCTGGCCCGCTTCAAATCGAGGTCGTGGGCATCGTTGAGGGTCAACAAGACCAGGAGATGATGATCTTGAGCGATGGAGAGAGTCTGATCGAGCCGGCTGAAATCGTTTTGGCGAACCTGGGCGCTTAAGGCCGAATGAACAAATAGACGAATAGTGTTAAAACCGCTTTGCTGGGCCTTTTGGAAATCGCGGCCAATCAAATTGGGGTCGTAGAGGGCCGGTTCCCACATTTTCCAGGCC
>CAYZHI010000426.1:0-2638 GCA_964477335.1 uncultured Caldilineaceae bacterium
CCGCACATCCATCCTGCTAAACGACAAGTCCGGGCCGACGCCGGCATTGGGGATGATCTCCCGCTGGTTGGCGCCGCTGCTGCTCATCTTCCAAATGCCCCAAGCGCCGGAACGAGCGCTGCGAAAAACAATGTCGCCGCTAGGCGTGAAGACAGGCAAACTATCAGGGCCAGGCGCCTCGGTCAGGCGCTGGACATTGGAACCGTCCACATTCATAATGTAAATGTCCAGATTGCCGTCAACCTCGCGAGCGAAGGCTATCTTGCGGCCATCCGGAGACCAGGCCGGGAAGGAGTCAGAGCCATTGTCGGTTATGAGGGTGTGACCGCTATCATCCCGATTCGAAATCCAAATACCGGTGCGACCATCACGGCCAGAACGATAAACCACCTTCTGGCTGTCAGGCGACCAATCGCCCTGCTCGCCAATAAGCTCAAAACGGTATTGCTGGTTATCGGAGGTGCCCAAAAAGTAGATGCGCCAGTTGCCGCTGAAGTCGGCGTCAAAGGCCACCATCTGGCCGTTGGGCGATACATTGGCCCAGCGGGCTTTGCCTTGCTTCCAGTCAGGCCCCTGGTAAAGCTGAGCCTGTTCGATGGCCGGCAGTGAGGCTGCATTGACCAGGGCGACAATCCCGTTGCTGATGCCATCAAAGACGAATTCGCGACCATCGGCTAATTTTTGACGATCAACGCCTTGCTCGCCAAAGAAGAAGATTTGTTGGCCGTCAGGCGTCCAGGAGGGGCCGGCGGCCCGGTTGAGCAGGAAGCGCTCGTTATTGCCATTGGTATCGGCCACGTACATATTGTGCTGACCGCCATCCCACTTGGTATAGACTAACTGGTAAGTGCCGCCCCCGGTACCGGCCGCCGGTTGCGAGGTGGCTGTCGCCGTCGTTGGGCTAGGCGACGGTTCGGACGTGGACGTACTCGTATTCGTTGCGGTCGGTTCTACAGCCGCCACAACCTCGGGAGTAGCCGGACCCTCAATAGTAAAATCGCCGGTGGCCAGCAAATTGTCGTTGATATAGATTTCGAGCTGCCACTCACCGGGCGGGAGCGGGTCGCCGCCGGCATCGAGGAAATAGTCGAAGCGACCTGCCGCCGGATCGGTCCATTGGGCTGAATTTTGCAGGATTTGCTCGCCGTCAAGATACCAAACGCGCTGCCAGGTATCATCACTCGACATCCCGCTGTAGTCGAAAATGGCGTGAATCTCGGTAATGCCCTGCTGAAAAGTAATGGCCGGGCTAATCGGCTCATAATCAGCGGTTGCGCCCAAAGCAAAGGTGATGGGGCCGATTTCTGGCTCGCTGCTCACGGCCGTAGTTTCTGCGGTAGGTTCAACAGTTGGAACGACGGTCTCGGTTTCTACCGGACCAGGCTCGGCCGTAGGCTCGGTGGTTGCCGTAGGCGTGACCGTCGGCGGCTCAACGGTTGGCGTTTCGATGGCCACAGTCATAACCGATTCCATCCCGCCCAGCCACGCAGCGAGCATGGGATTGCCGCTGGCCAGCAGATAATACCCGGCGCCGCCCAATGCCAGGATCGCACACAAGAGCAGCGCACAACCAATACCTCCAACAATCAGCAAGGGACTCCTCTTTTTGGGTTCCTGGGGTGGAGGGGCCGCCGCCCCCGGCGCGCCTCTACTCGAGTAGACGGTTTGATCAAAGTCGCTCATATCTGCCTCATTATGGGACTATTAACCGGACAATATCGTAGCAAAAGCATATCATCGAGGCTGGTTAGTGTCAAGTTGGAATCGGTTTGTCTTGCCACAAAACGCGCCCATCATTTTTGATTGGCCGGCTTGTCTTTATCTTTTGCGCAAACAGTGGTATAATTGCGTTATGTTTAGCCGGACTGTTTTGACGGAGAGGTGGGCTATGTTAATGATTCAATGGAAGAAATCAGGACAAATTGGCCTCATCGTTCTTGGACCAACGCTGGTTTTGCTGCTCAGCCTGGTTGTGGTAAACGGTATTGAGAGCGGCACGGCTCAGGCTGCCGGCAGTGAAAACCGGCCCAATCAACTTCAGCCGGCCAGTCGACCCCAGGCTCAAATCTGCGAATGTTCAGACGACGTCTACAATTGCGAAAATTTTGAAAGTCAAGCGGTGGCCCAAGCCTGCTTTGATTATTGTCA
Organism: uncultured Caldilineaceae bacterium; assembly: GCA_964477335.1. Lineage (GTDB taxonomy): Bacteria > Chloroflexota > Anaerolineae > 4572-78 > J111 > CAYNLK01. Next base: position 2,149 of record CAYZHI010000426.1, read on the forward strand.
AAGAGTTGAGAATGAAGACGTCCACGATCTGGACCGGGATAACAATGGCGTTGCCTGCGAAGATACGCAGTATGCACCGGCGCCAACGGTTGCCCCCACCCTGGCGGTTCCCCAGGAAGAAGTCGCCGGGTCAAATAATCTGGTTTTCAACGGCAATTTTGAATTTGGCTTTTATCCCGTGCCGCAACTGGGCTTTGAACCACGGGATACCGGCCAGGTGCCCAACAATTGGAACTGGTTCAAAAACGAGAAGTACGGCAAATACACTATTTACAATAACGAAGGGTTGGGGCTGATTTGTCCTGATGATATCAACCAGGGCACGTCTGGCAAGAATTCCCTGTCCATCGAGATGCAATCCACCGACCAGTCGGATGCGCGCCTGGGAGTTTACCAGACAATCAATGTGGTGCCCGGCCGAGATTACCTCTTTGCTATCAGCGGCACCATCGAAGTGCAGCCAGGCGGCGACTCGCCCGACCGGAACCAT
>CAYZHI010000427.1:0-2637 GCA_964477335.1 uncultured Caldilineaceae bacterium
AGGTGTTGCAGGTGGTGGCGGTCCACGAGATCGGCAAAGCCATCAACCCGCTGGGCGTGGAGGGGCAGATCGAGGGCGGCATCCAGCAGGGGATCGGCCACTCCCTGACCGAGGATTTGATCGTAGACCAACAGACCGGCCGGCCGCTCAATGCCGGCTTTGTGGATTACAAGATGCCGCTGTCGCTGGATATGCCCCGGATCAAACCGATCATTCTGGAGGAAGCGCCCGATCCCAAGGGTCCCTTTGGGGCCAAGGGGGTCGGCGAGGACCCGATCATTGCCATTGGCCCGGCCATTGCCAACGCTGTGTACGACGCGATTGGGGTGAGAATCCGCGATTTGCCGATCACGCCGGAGAAGGTATTGCAAGCGATTAGGGATTTACGATTGACGACACTTGCCCCGGAACAGAGTGAAGGGGTTGACAATTGACGATTTGGGGTTGGGGGTTTTAATTTGCAATTTGTTATTTGCAGTTTGAGGTTTGGAAATGGTTCAGCGCAGCGCGCCGCTGGCAGAACAACTGGTTAACGAGTTAGCCGATCAAATAGCGACGGGTGAAATCGTCGGTGATAGTGGGCGTTTGCCCTCTGAGGCCGAGCTATGCCAGCGTTACTCGGTTAGCCGGGCCACGCTCCGGGAAGCGCTGTCAAAACTGGAACTGGCCGGAATGATTATTCGCCGGCATGGCGTGGGGACCTTTGTGAACCACGCCTGGCAAAGTCAACCCGGCCCGGTGCGGGGCTGGCTGGATGAAGCGCCGGCCTTTGTCGATCTCATCGCCGCGTCCGGTCACGTTGCCGGTTGTAAACTCCTGGCTGCGACAGCGATAGTCGTTCCGTCTGAAGCAGTAGCCGAGCGGCTGGGAATTTCCCATCAGGCCCAGGTCATCTCCATCAATAAACTCTTTTTTGCCGATGATATCCCGGTCATCTATTCCCACACCTTATTGCCCGGCCAACTTCTGGAAATAGATCAGCAAAATCTCAACCTGACCGAAGAAGCCTTTCGTGACCCAATCTACAAGGTGCTCGCAGAGCGCTGCGGCCATAAAGTGCATCATCAAACCAGCGAGATCAAGGCCGTGCTGGCGGATATGAGTTTAGCCGAGTTACTCGATTGTCGGTTCGGCGACCCGTTACTTCAAGTGGAGGAAATTGGCTATAGCCAGGCCCAAACGGCTCTATTCTACGCGCTCCACCACTTTCGGGGCGATCAGGTCAGCTTCCGGCAGATTCGCATCCCATCGTTCACAATCGACGCGGCCTGAAATTTTTAGGTGACCAGCGCTTACCACTAATTTTGGCTTGCAATTGCGGCCAAAGTGCCGGTCACCTTTTGACAAACTCAATCTCTTGTGATAATCTTCACTTGCTTTTGGGGCAAAAGATTTATCCTACCACCCTACCATACGACGATCCGGCCAATTCGATAATTAAACCAAGCGTATCAAAGGAGATGCCAACACCTCGCAGGCACAAAAAAACCATAGTCAGCCCAACTGATAGGGTGGTGGCCTGCGCCAAAAGGGTTGCACCAACCACCACTTTGCCGCTTTAACCGGGGTCAAGTATAATGGGGTATTGTTAGGTTGTGGCGGAAGTTCGCCGAAATTTTCTCCACAATTCTACAATTGAAATATGGGGCTCCCCTTCGCCCACAGTCCGGCTATCCTGCCCAAACCAGCACCGCCAACCAGTTCTAGCGCCGATATTCCCCAAATGGCTCAAGGGAAGATGGAAAAATACCCCGGCCCCACTCACTTGCCTGTTCAAGTCTTTTAATTGCTCATATATTCAACAGCCAGATAACTGAACGACCCATAATTTAATTCATAAGGTGGCAGGTATGAATGTAAAGGCGAAAATCATTGAAAACGCGCCTCAAGTCCTCGTACCGGTAGGTGCCGTCCTCTTAGCCTTATTGGTTGGCGCGGTCATGCTCATCGCTTTGGGCGCCGACCCCATCAGGGCGTACCAGGCTTTATTTGAGGGCGCCTTTGGCAACACCAACGCCATGGCCGACACGCTGGTCAGGGCCACGCCGCTGCTCTTTGTAGGCGTCGGCATTTGTATCTCGTTTCGGGGCGGCGTGCTCAACATCGGTGGGGAGGGCCAATTGATCATGGGCGCCCTGGCCGCTACTTTGGTGGCCATCAATATGACCTGGGCGCCAGGCTGGTTGATCATTGTGTTAGCTCTGATTTTCGGTTTTCTGGGGGGGGCCTTATGGGGCGGCATTGCCGGTTTCTTGAAGGCCCGGCTGGATGTCAACGAAATCTTGAGCACGATCATGTTGAATGCCATCGCCGTCCAGCTGATGAACTATTTGCTGGCCGGTCCCCTGATCGACCCTGTGCAGATTGAACGAGGCACCCGCATCCCGGAGACAGCCAGATTTCCCATTGCTTCTGACCTGCCTCGCCTGGTACCCACCCGCCTCCATCTTGGCTTTGCCCTGGCGATTGTGCTGGCCTTTGTGGTCTGGATCGCCCCGCAGGAACTCCTCGGCTTTGAGAAAAGGACGGACGGCTTCCTGCCGCATTTCTTTGCCACCGAAGGCTGGCCCTACTGGGCCAATGTCACCATGCGCCTCCTCCGCATGGTCGTGGTGGTGGCCTTTGTGGAGGAAATCT
>CAYZHI010000428.1:0-2626 GCA_964477335.1 uncultured Caldilineaceae bacterium
TCCGCCCACGGCCACGTTGACGCCCACCCCAACGCCGACCGCCACCGCCACGGCGACGACTACCCCAACAGCTACACCCAGTCCGACGATCACGCCCACCAACAATCCGCCCGCTACGCCCAGCCCCACGTTCACCATTACTCCCACGCCAACCGAAACCCCGCCAGGTGTGCCGACGGCCACGCCCACGCCTACCATCACCCCAACGCCCACGCCTCGCTTTGGCAAGCCGGTGCTGCTGGCGCCCAAAGAGAATTGGGTCTACAGCCGGGGGGAAGAGCTGGTGTTGCGCTGGCGAGATATGGGTCCGCTCAAGGAAAATGAGTGGTATGCCGTGCGGATGACCTGGCTTCAGGATGGCCAACTGGCCTTTGGCGGCACAAATGTTAAAGAAAATTTCTGGGTTGTGCCGCCGGAACAATATTGGGGCTTGGCCGATCAGTTCACCGGCCGAAAGTATGAATGGGTGGTTTTTATTGAGGAAATCGTAACCGATGCCAACGGTAACCAGATGGGTCGGCCTATCAGTGATGTCAGCGACCCACTGGTCTTTTTGTGGCAATAAACTGGAAAAGGCAGCTATGTCGAAAGCATTCAAAGAGATGTTAGATAAGATCGCCACTGGCTCAAAAGTGCACACCAGCCAGTTGTACATTTTTTCAAGACTGGATCAAAAGGACTTGCAGATTTTCCAGCAGAACTGGCCCGCCATTCCGGCGCAACGGCGCCGGGATATTATGCAAGAACTGGTTGAGATTTGCGAGGCCAATTTTGAGGTTTCCTTTGACCCGGTCTTTTTCTTGGGGCTGGGTGATGAAGACGCCCAGGTGCGGGCCTCGGCCATCAACGGCTTGTGGGAGAATGAGACCATTGCCCTGATCAAGCCCTTGATTCACCTGCTGCGAAATGACCCGGCCAGCCAGGTCAGAGCCACCGCCGCCAGCGCCCTGGGCAAGTTTGTCTATTTGCGTGAGCTTGAGGAACTGGACCAGGCGCAGGGTTTGCTGGTGGAGGAAGCATTGCTGGCCACCATTCATCAACCCCAGGAAGATGACGAAGTGCGGCGGCGGGCCATTGAGGCGATCTCTTATTCCGGTGAAGCCAATATTATCGACATCATCGAGAATGCTTACTATGATGACAACGAAAAGATGCAGGTTAGCGCTATTTTTGCGATGGGCCGCAATGCCGACGCTCGCTGGCGGCCCCGCGTGCTGGCCGAGTTGGACAATCCCAACACTGAAATCCGCTTTGAAGCGGTCCGGGCCTGCGGTGAGTTGGAATTAAAAGAGGCTATGCCCCGGTTGGTTAACCTGGTTGAGGAAGAGCCTGACGTGGAAGTGCAGCAGATGGCCATTTGGTCGATGGGTCGAATTGGCGGCCCGCTGGCCCGGGAAGCCCTGGAGCAGTACCTTGACAGCGACGTCGAAGCGATAGCTCTGGCCGCCGAGGAAGCCCTGGATGAATTGAATCTGTTTGACGGTTCATTTGACCTGTTCGATTTCTCCGAAGACGACTTTGACGATTTTCTCGACCTCGACGATTTTAACGGCTATAGTGATAGTGATCGGAACGAGTACCTCAACTAACCAACCAACTAACCAGCTCACCCATTCAACCCCACCGCAATAGGCTGCCCTATGCCCCAAATCCTCACCATCCTCTTGACCACCATTGCTCCGATTGTGCTGGTGGCCGGTTTAGGGGCGCTCCTCAACAAATGGAAAAGAATCGAGACCAACGGGTTGTCAACGATTGTGGTTTATATCGGCAGCCCGGCTCTGGCCTTCCACAGCATCGCCACTTCGGCCATCGACGCCGATGAGTTGAGCGAGCTGGTCTTATTCGCTATTTTATGCGTGGTCATCGTCACGGCCATCGGCTGGCTAATCACCCTGGGCTTTGGCATGGACCGCTTGACCAGCAGCGCCTTTGTCCTGTCGGTTGCTCTGATCAACGGCATCAATTACGGCGTCCCCCTGAATGAGTTCGCCTTTGGCCAGGCCGGATTGGCCCGAGCCATTATCGTGGGGGTGATTTTTGCCCTCTATTCTTTTAGTGTGGGCGTTTTCTTGGCTTCCTGGGGCAAAGCGTCGGCCCGGCAAGCTTTCCTCAATATGTTGATGATCCCGCTGCCTTATGCCGCTATCCTGGGACTGGTGGTCAATCTAACCCAGACGCCGGTGCCTTCGCTCGTGCTTCGCTTTGCCCAAATCTTGGGCGGCCTGGCTATTCCGCTGATGTTATTGCTGCTGGGTATCCAGATTTCGCAGGCTTCGTTGCAAGGGCAGTGGCGGATAATGTTTGGGGCTTCCTTTGCGCGTTTGGTGGGGGGCGCGGCCATTGGGCTATTGCTGGTTTTCTGGCTGGGGTTGGAAGGGGTAAATTCTCAAGTCGCCATAGTCCAGGCGGCTATGCCAACGGCCGTGACGGCCGGGGTGCTGGCGCTAGAGTTCAACAGCGACGCCAAACTGGTCAGCGGCATCATTATGCTCTCAACCCTGCTATCCCTGCTGACCCTGCCTTTTATCATCTTGCTGGTGGGTTAGCCCCCGGGCCGGAGTCGAGGCTTTAGCCTAGTTTTCGGTGCGAAACTCCCCTGAAAACAGGGCAGTTTCTAGCGGGT
>CAYZHI010000429.1:0-2613 GCA_964477335.1 uncultured Caldilineaceae bacterium
ATATTCGCCCTGGTTTCACTTAACCGTTAATACCCATTTAACGGACCCAGTGCCAATTATTTACAAGCCTTTTTTTGCCGGTCATTCCTTCGATGCATTATGTCAATATCCAGGATTTGAAAAATTTTCGCTTGTCTATATCATTGGGTTGATCGTTCATTTGCTGATCTGGAGTCGTTGCAAAGCTGGCTTAATGGGAATGGCTGGACGAAAATCATCTGGCTTACGGCGCGCTCGATGAGGCCGGCAACCTGGGCACAACCGTCATCACGCTCGACGGCCAGGTGGCGCAGCTCTCCCCGAACTTTGCCCTGGGGGTGCTGCGCTAACTTACCCTCGTTTGATCAAGCGGTCGGTGTTTTGCAGGGCAGCGATTGACCCGGCGCCAATGCCGAACATAGCTACTTTCAGTTCACGGCGGGCAATTTCGATCTCATCCAACACTGCCTGGGGCGACTGAATCGCGGCCTTAAGAAACGGACCGGCCATGCCGGCCAGGGTTGCCCCCAGAGCAATGCACTTGGCCGCGTCGAGGCCGTGACGGATGCCGCCGCTGGCAATGATGGGGATCTTAGGGTCGGCCCGTTTGACGGCCAGGATGGCTTCGGCCGTGGGAATACCCCAGTCGACAAAGGTGGCCGCCACGCGGCGCTGGATTTCGGATTGGGCGCGGTACATCTCAACCTGGCTCCAACTGGTGCCGCCGGCGCCAGCCACGTCGATGGCGGCGACGCCGACCTCGATCAGCCGGCGGGCCGTATCTTCGGCAAAGCCCCAGCCCACTTCTTTGGCTATCACCGGGACCGGCAGGCGACGGCAGACTTGTTCAATCCTGGCCAGCAAACCGCTGAAGTTGCCGTCGCCCTCCGGCTGGACGGCCTCCTGCAGGGCGTTGAAATGCAGGATCAGGGCGTCGGCCTCGATCATCTCCACGGCCCGCTGGCAATGTTCAACCGTATAGCCGTAGTTGAGCTGGACCGCCCCCAGGTTAGCCAACAGCAGGGTGGTCGGGGCCAGCGGGCGCATTCGAAAAGTGTCGGCCAGCGAAGTATCTTCCAGGGCGGCTCGCTGAGAGCCCAAGCCCATCGCAATGCCGGCTTGCTCGGCGGCTGCGGCCAGCGTGCGGTTGATCTGGCCGGCCTGTTCGGTTCCGCCGGTCATCGACGAGATTAGCAGAGGCGCCTGCAAGGTTTTGCCAAAAATTGAAACGGAGGTGTCAACCCTGGCCAGATCGATCTCTGGCAGGGCCTGGTGCAGAAAGTGGTACTTCTCAAGGCCGGTGGTCAGGGTGTTGAAGTTAACATTTTCTTCCAGATTGATGCGAATATGGTCAGATTTTCTATTTTCCAGCATTTTAGCCCGCCGTAGTGAAACTTTTTTGATGGTTTGGTGTTATATAAAATTAGTTGAACTTTGCAATCCTGCCAGTTTACCAGCGCCCTAAAATGGTGTCAAGCCGTTGACAGTTTTTACGGGTATGTGTAAAATGCGGCGTGCTTTAAACAAATCCCTAAATTCAGCAATACATTAAAACTAAAAGGAGTAGTTTTCAATGACTAAAGATGAAGTTTTCGCCAAGGTAAAGGATATCACCGTTGAGCAACTCGGCGTTGACGAAGACGATGTGACGATGGATGCCAGCTTCCGCGATGATCTGGAAGCCGACTCGCTTGATCTGGTCGAACTGATTATGGCGTTCGAAGAAGAGTTCGGCGGTGAGATTTCCGACGATGAGGCCCAGAAGATTACCACTGTCGGTGAAGCCGTAGAGTATCTGTTGGCCAACCAGGGTTAAATTTTTTCGGAACGGAGCAAGCCAAAAGCCCGCGCCAGGATATGGTGCGGGTTTTTTAACTACAGCAGGGGAGATAGAATTGGTCAGTATTGCCGTGCTGGCCGGCGGGCAGAGTAAGCGGATGGGCCAGGATAAGGCCTTTCTGGACGTAGGCGGCCGGCGAGTCATCGAGCGGGTGTTGGCAACGGTGTCGCCCTTAACCGATGATCTGTTCATCAGCACCAATTCAGCGGAGCAGTATGCGGAATTTGGCTTACGCTTGGTCCCTGACTTTTATCCCGACAAAGCGGCGTTAGGCGGCATTTACAGCGTCATTCACGCCGCCAGATATGACTCGGTGCTGGTGGTCGCCTGCGATATGCCGTTTCTGAATGCCGATTTGTTGAAATATTTGATCGAATTGGCGCCCCTGGCCGATGTGATTGCCCCTGTAATTGAGCCGCCGCAACCGGAAACTTTGCACGCCGTTTATAGTAAGCGCTGTTTGCCCGCCATCGAGACTCGCCTGCTGGCGAACAAATTGCGAGTCATCGGTTTCTTTGACGAGGTGTCGGTTCGCTATGTGGACCGGGCTGAAATTGCCAGATTTGATCCGCACTTTTATTCCTTTGTCAATATGAATACGCCCTCGGAATGGCAAACTGTCCGGGAGCTTGCGGCGCGGCTCGACGCCGGGACGGAACATTGAATTTTGTCCGAATCGTGCTATAATTTTGGCTAGGACAAAGGTACGGGGTGACATGCAGGGCCAGCTGAATTTACTCAATCGCATTAGCGATGAGCTCAATAAAGATCTTGATCTCGATAAAATGTTGCGG
>CAYZHI010000430.1:0-2608 GCA_964477335.1 uncultured Caldilineaceae bacterium
TAAGACGAGGTTTATCATCGGTTTGTTCCGCGGCCAGACCACTTTCACGCAATCGACGGCGGATAATGCCTTGCAGTACAATCTCCATCTTGCGGCCTTTGCTGTTTTGCCACGAACCCTGAGCCTGTGAGCCGGCCGCCATACCACGCCACAGGTCAAACTCACGGGCGTCTATCTTCTCATCAGCTTCAACCAGCTTGCTAATGATTTTGTTGAGATGTTGGGCAATTGCCTCGGCTATGTCAGGCTTGGGTGATTGTCCTGCCTCATACCGAATTGTGGGTAATCCAACCTGATTCATAGATTTTTGTGAAACCAGGGCCAACATCCGGTAGTAACTTATCGAACGAGAGACAGTCGTCAAAACATCTGGATGGGCAAAGACAACAATCGGCTTGATCCCCCGATGGATAACCTTGTCCCACGCTTTAGCGGAGATCTGAAGCCTACTCTTATTCCAATGCAGTCTTTCACCTTTAATCCGGTCAAGCCGTTGGGCTACTTCCAGTAATTCCCATTCGTGGAGTTTTTGGTGAAAGAATTCGCTTTTCGCCAACTGGTCTATTGACCAACTTTGCTTTTTGCTGGCGGTCATAACTTTTTCCAGATAGTGATGCTTTTGCGCAGGGCTTCACGGCCAAATTTGCCCATCTGTTGGCTGCTATTGCCTTTGCGTTGCGGCAAAACATAAATTTTATGGGGCGTAAAACCAACCTTTTCGGCCAGATTAGTACTCAACGTGTCGACAGGAATCACCTCACCAGCATATCTGACATTGTCATTGACAAAGACAACTCCCGCGCCACGGCGACAGACGCGATATAATTCGGCAAAAACAAAAGTCAACTCGGTAAAATATTGATTAACCATAGTCAGAACGCCGCGATTATTAACCTCTCCCCGCTTGTTTCTGACCAACAAAGCAACGTTTATCTCGGCTAAAGCAGCATTGCTTTGGGCTACAGTTAAGATTTGTTGGTATCGCTCGTGTTGACCAATTGACCGGTAGACTACCTCTAATTCATTTTCTTTTGGTTTGTTTTCCACAGTGCAGGAAAGTTGGCTCTGGCGTAAATTAAAAATATCATCAGCTACACCCAGATAGGCCAGTTCAAGGGCATAGGTCCGGGTATAATCATACCGGTTGGCATAGGGAGGGGAAGTAATCACCGCGGCAAATTGCTCCGCTGCCAAAGTGGGCAGGGTGTAAAGTGTGTTCCCGACAATGAGTTTCTGGCGACTAGATGGGGGACGGTCTCGTTGAAGTTTGGCAACATCCACGATAATTTTGTTCAACTTGTCAAGAAAAAGCTGTTTTACGCCGGGCAGAGTACCCTTGTCTATTCCTTGAATCGGTTTTTTGCCCTGGGCAAGACGCTTTTGATTGTTGTCACGGATTTTGCCGGCCCGACTATCCCAACGGAGATATTGGCCGTCTTTGCGGGTAAAACTGATATCCTCCAAAAGACTCATCAAAACGAGCCGGCATAATATTTTTGCGTTTTGACTGACCTCTAATGTCTCCACCCAGTGGGTATAAGCCATTAGCTCTTTCTCAGCTTGTAGAGGAAAAGCAGTTTCAGTAATAGTCAAATGAGGAAATTTGGCCAAGGTTTCCGGCGGTGTGGTTTGTTCTATTAGCCCCCGTACATACCGTAACTCATCTATCTCATAATCAAAAGCTCTTGATTTGGCTTCCCAGGCTAGATGACAATGTGGCAAAAGTTCAATCCCAACCGCATTGATCCCCAACATTTTGGCGGTTAACAGGGTCGTGGCCGAACCGGCAAAAGGGTCAAGAATAGTCTCTGCCGATCCAAGCTTTAATTCTTCTATCAAAAGTTCAACCAGACTGGCCGAAAATCCTTCCCGGTATTTCAGCCAACTATGAAGAACTTCCGTTTTGTTGGCCTGGAAACTGACCAACTGGCGATTAAATTTATCGGTTTCTTCAAATAGCGGGGCGTACTGCTCTTCTAACTCAAGGCGGAAAACCTCAGAGCAAACACCGTTATGAGAAAATCGATGATGCGCCAGATTTTTCTTAATTTTAGTTTCTTGGAAAAACGATAACTGTTGCATTACCGTTGTTTATTTGGTTGAGACAAAATTTTTCAGTTATTGGTTAGGTGATGATACATCACGCCGCGGACGGAGGCAAACCCGGCCCGACTATTGAGTTACGGCCAGGGTCGGTGGTGGCAGGGGAAACAAAGAGGACAACAATGTCGGTCGCCTGTTGAACCTGGCTCGGCTCAGTCAGGTTCAGCCGCTTCGACCTGAGCGGCGCTACTCTTCTTCCTTCAATAGGTTCTCGACTTCGGCCGGCGTTGGAATCCACAATTTTTGGCCGACTTCGATGATATCAGGGTCATCGATCACGGTGAAGCTGTCGTCTTCAGTCGCCTTGGCATTGGTGGCCGCAACAATGGCCGGATAGGCCAGGAGGTCGCCGTAGAATTTATCAGCCAGTTTACTCAGCCAGTCATCCCGCTGGACGATGTAGACCTGCGGTTCCGGTTCCGGGGTGGGCGTGGGGGTCGGCGTATCCGTCGCTGCGGCGGTGGCGGTGGCAGTGCGGGGGGGGGTGGCGTTGCAGTTGAACTGG
>CAYZHI010000431.1:0-2607 GCA_964477335.1 uncultured Caldilineaceae bacterium
ATTCTGGTCCTCGCTGCGGTCATCATTCTGCTGCCCTACGCGCCTTACTATTTCAGCTACTACAACCCGCTGGTCGGTGGTTCGTTCACCGCGCCGCGGCTGGTCAAGATCGGTTGGGGAGAGGGGCTGGACCAGGTGGGCCGCTTCTTGCAGCGGGAGGCTGAAACGCGCCGCAGCCGGGTCGGCACAGCCTATGCTTCGACCGTAGCCCCTTTTTTTGAAGGCGATTTGTCCGGCGTGACGGCCCCCAAACTGGACTACGTGGTCCTCTATAGCAAACAAGTTCAATCCGGCGAGCCGTCGCCGACCGCCATTCGTTATTACGAGCAACTCGGTTCCCTATTTTCCGTTAAGCTGAACGGCCTCCACTACGCCGACGTCTATCCCGGCCCGGCGGTGCAACCGGCTCTGACGCTGACCCCCGGCCTGGACCACGCCATCCTGCCCAAACCGATCAGCTTTCGCCCGCTGACCCCCTATGGCCACTTGGGCGAAACGCTCACCGTCGATGTCCTCTGGCTGGCCGAAGAGCCGCTGCCGTTCGACCCCTCCGTTGTGACGCTGGAGCCAATGTCGGTTTTTGATTTTCTGGACGAGCACAACCATCCCAACGGCCAGCCGGTTGAACCGCGCCAGCGCGCCATCCTGGCCGAGGGGAGTGGCTACCTGACCCGCCAGGCCGGTAACCTCGTCGTCAGCCGCCACGACCTGCCGTTGCCCGCCAACCTCGCCCGCGGCAGCTACGCCCTGCTGGTCGATGGCCGGCCGTTGGGCGAAGTGGAACTGCGGAATTTTCAGATGCCGCCGGAGCTGAACCGGGTAGCCGGCGTCGATTTTGCCGGCCAAATTGGCCTGGCCGGCTACCAGTTTGCACCCACCGAGGATTATCTGGGCCTGACGGTGGCCTGGCAGGCGCAGCAGGATCGCCTGCCTGATTACACCGTCTTCGTCCAACTGCTTGACATGGACACGGGTGAACGGGTCGCCGGAATCGACACCCAACCACTCAAAGGGGAGTGGCCCACCAGCCGTTGGATCGAGGGGGAGGTGGTTGTTGATGAATACTTTGTGGCCGTACCGCCTGACTTGCCGCCCGGCTTCTATAGTCTTATTGTTGGCCTCTACCGGCCCGACACCGGCCAGCGTTTGACTCTGTCCAATGGCCAAGATCATTGGCTGGTGCCGTGGACGTACGTGAAGCAATGAAATACGAACCAAGAACAACAGCCAAAGGAAGCGCGCCCTAATGCCCAATAGTCCCCCTAATCCGGAAAACCCATCAGGCGCAACGCGCTCCGCGCTCCGCGCTCCGCTCCTCATTTCCCTGCTCCTCTTCCTGCTCGCCCTCATCCCGCGCCTGTTCGACCTGGGTCGTTTTCTAACCGCCGATGAGTTCCTCTGGGCCGACCGTTCCCGGAATTTCCTGGCCGGTCTAACAAACCCGGCTTACCAATGCACCACCGTGGTGGAGAAATGGGCCTCCGTCGAGGGACTGGCTTGCACCCTCCGCACCGGTCACCCCGGCGTCACCACTATGTGGACCGGCAGTTTCGGCTTCATCCTCCGCTGGCTGCTCGACGGGCGCCCGGCACCCCTGCACGACTACGTGGTCGCCGTCTCGACCAACCCTTTGGACCCCACCTTCATTGCCCCGGAACGGCTCGGCACGGTGTTGATTACCTCGCTGTGGGTGGTAGCCGTTTATTGGCTGTCTCGCCGCCTGTTTGGAGCCGGGGTAGCCCTGGCGGCGGCTATCCTGCTCGCCCTGGACCCCTTCCACATCGCTTACTCCCGTGTCATTCATCACGACGCCCTCAGCACCACCTTTATGACCCTCTCCGTGCTGACCGCCTTCCTCTATTGGGGCGAACACCGCCAACGGTCGGCCGGCGGCGGTCGTCTTTGGTCCCGCGGTTGGCTGCTGCTATCCGGCGTACTGGCTGGCCTGGCTTTTCTGAGCAAACTGGCCTCCCTCTTTCTGCTGCCCTACATTGCCCTTGTCGGTCTCTGGTTCACCTTTGCAGGGATGAGGGATAAAAATGGAAGGATGAATAAAAAAAACTTCATCCCTCAGCCCTCAGCCCTCAGCCTTTTAATTGGCGATGGGTTGCTCTGGTTTGCCGCGGCAATGGCTGCCTTTTTTATCTTCTGGCCGGCCATGTGGGTCATCCCCGTAGAAACGTTGCAGGCCGCCTTCTCGCTGGCCTTTCAATACAGCACCGGCCCGCATGCCAAGGGTGTCTTCTTCCTGGGCCAAAGCGTAGCCGACCCCGGTCCACTTTTTTACCCGGTCACCTGGCTCTACCATACCTCACCACTGGTCATGATCGGCCTGGTTGCTGCCCTGGTTGCCTGGCTGGTCACCTTGAAAAAAAGCAGGGGAGCAGAGGAGATTCAGCCTTCAGCCTTCATTCGCTACCTGCCGCTGATGCTGCTGTTTGTTCTGGGCTACTATCTACTGATGACCATTGGCGAAAAAAAGCAGGACCGTTACTTTTTGCCCGTCTACCCCTGGCTCAATCTGATCGCCGCCTTCGGCCTGGTTTGGATTTACGATTTACGACACTTGCGCCGGAGCGCAGCGCAGGTGTTTACGATTTACGATTT
>CAYZHI010000432.1:0-2605 GCA_964477335.1 uncultured Caldilineaceae bacterium
GCGGAATATTGACCGGCGCATCGACTTCCGGCGGGGCAGGCGGCGGCGGGCTGCGAAAGGCCGCTGCCGCCGGGGCGGGGCCAACCGGGGGTGGACCCATCTCCGGCCGGGACGGCGGCGGCTCCGGCCGAGACACGGGCGGCATTGGCCGGGAGGGCGCTGGCGGGGTCATTGGTCTGGCCGGCGGCGGTGGAACCGGGCGGGAGTTACTGGCGATGGTCTCCGCCGGCGAAGCCGGTGAGGTCAACGGCCGGTCAACCGGCGGTTTGTCGGCGCGAACCGGCCCGCTCGCCGGTTCGGCCTTAAGCGCCTGCTCTATTTCCGCCGCGGCCATAGCCGCCTCCCCACTACCGGGAAATAGAAAATCGCTTTTGGAGTCGGGTCTGGCTACCAGCCAACCCACCAAAGCCCGGTGAGTTTCCAGATCCAGCTCTACGGTTTTCGGCGGCTGGCCCTCGGCGAGGGTGAAACTAATGTTGGGACTTTTGCCGGCCAAGTGCAAGTGCGACAAACGGAGTTGCGCCACCTCAGTTAGGGTCAGCCCAACTTTGTCAACCAGCACGTGCAGCGTCTTCTGCAAAATGGTATCGCGCGCAGTTCCTTCAGACATAAGCTATTTAACCTCAAAAACCAGTTCTCAGCCAAACTGAGCTACGGTTATTTGAATTGGCTGTTCTTGAAATCGGTTGAGTGACGCCGCGGCTTACCGGCTGTTCCCTGAAATCACCGGTACACCGCCAGAGCGCGTCCCACGCCTGTGGCTGATCGATTTCAAACACAACCGCTTGAATCAGCGATATGATTCTACCCTTTTTATGATTTAGGAGCAAACTGGTTACAAATCGGTTTTACCTGGTTCCACGGCCAAAAATCCTTGCCAGACCAAGAGCAGCAGAGGTATAATCAACTGCCAATGAAATCTCACCTGCGCAGCACGTGGCTTGTCTTAATCACATATCTCGGTCTGACCATCGTAATGACCTGGCCGGCAGCCCTGCACCTGGCCGATGCCATTCCCGGCGACGGCTTCGATGGCTGGCAGAATTATTGGAACCTGTGGTGGGTGAAGCAAGCGTTGCTGGTCCTGGGGACCAACCCCTACTTTACCGATTACCTGGACGCACCGACCGGGGTAAGCCTGCTCTTTCATACCCTCAATATCTTCAACGCCCTGTGGACTTTACCCCTGCAACTCAACTTTGGGCTGGCCATTGCCTACAACAGCGTGGTTTTCGTCAGCTTTACCCTGGCCGGCTATGGCGGTTATCTCCTCTCGCTCGACATGCTGCGTCGGCTGCAGTGGCCGGGCGGGCGGGGTCTGCGGCCGGCCGCATTCGTAGGCGGCCTGGTTTTCACGATGTCGCCCTTCCATATGGCTCATCTGTTGGGCCATATGCAGGTCTTCAGCATGATCTGGCCGCCTTTCTACATTTTATGGCTGCTGCGCAGCCTGGAGCCGTGGTCGAGCCAGGCAATTCCCATTACCGGCCGTCACTGGCGCAACATCGCCCTGACCGGCCTCTTTCTGGTCCTGGCCACGCTGGTCGATTGGTATCACACCCTGTATTTGCTGCTCTTCACCGGCCTGACTCTGCTCTGGACAATTAGCCAGCGCTGGTCTGCGCTACAACGCCAGCGGGCTAACACCAACACGCTCCACGCTCCCCGCTCCACGCTCCACGTCCTCTTCCGCCCCCTCTGGACCGTCCTGGCCATCGGACTGGGCTTCGCCATTGTGCTCTCGCCGCTGCTTGCGCCGATGATCCGCGCCGCCGGTAACCGGCCCGATTTGCAGACCGGCCTGGCCCAAAACATCAGCCTCTCCGCCGACCTGCTGGCCTTCGTTACCCCCTCAGAAATGCACCCGCTGTGGGGCGACTGGGCCAGCAACATCGCCGACAACTTCAGCAGCACCACCTCCGAACGGCTCATCTTCGCCGGCTTTGTGCCGTTGGCCCTGGCCCTGCTGGGGGCTGTGGCGGGCCGGTCAAAAGCGATGGTTCGCTTCTGGCTCGCCGTGACGCTCTTTTTTTTCATCCTGGCGTTGGGACCATACCTGCACATTGGCGGGCAGATTGTAACGATTGGCCGGTGGGCTGTGCCCATGCCCTATCTGTTGCTCTACTACACCGTCCCTTTCATCGGGCTGACCCGCTCGCTGAGCCGCTACGATTTGATGGTGATGCTTGGCCTGGGCGTGCTGGCAGCCGTTGGCCTGCTCCAGCTTCAACTACTACTTTTGAAAAAACGCTCAATCCAGCAGCCCCGGCAGAGTTCACCTTTCACGTTTTACGCCCCCTACCTCAGCCCAATCATAGCCGTTGCGCTCATCTGCTTTGAATTCTTGCCCGCGCCCTATCCCATTTCCCGGATCGATACGCCAACCTTTTTCTACCAGCTTGCAGCCGAGAACGAGGATTACACCATCGCCGAACTGCCGATGAATTGGGATCGACCCACGCCGCTGCTGCACCAGACCACCCACGGGAAACGGCTGCTAACCGCCTATACCTCGCGCGATAATCCGCTGGAACTGGCCTGGCGAACGCCCGTATTCCAGCATTGGCGCTATTTGGGGCCGGATATCATCGACCACCCCCTGGCC
>CAYZHI010000433.1:0-2572 GCA_964477335.1 uncultured Caldilineaceae bacterium
GCACATGGGCAAACTGGTTGACTTGGCGGTTGAGTTGGCGGTAGGTTAGCCGGCTGCCATAAAAGAGCAGGGCGGTGCGTTTGGGCACCCAATCGGCGGCGCTCTCCAGGAATTTATGGAGAGGTTGGGGTGGAATCGGCACCGTCGGCGGCACCTCCGGACCGTAGTGGGACAGCCAGGGTCGCTGGCTGGTCAGGCGGCTCATATCCGGGTCCTGGTCACGCCACAGGCGGTGTTGGCGGTCGGAGATGAAGCGCTCGATGGCCCGGTTGACCGTTTGATGGCGTTCCAACTGGACCTTGTGCTTGGCCGAACCGACGTCGTAGATTTCAGCGGCCGGCACCATTTTGGCCAGATCGTCAAAGACGTAGCGGGGAAAGTAGCTATCGCGCTGGCCGGTGATGATCAGGGTGGGTGTGGTGATATTGCGCAGCAGCGGCCAGCCCTGCCACTGGCGCATATTGTTCAGCATCATCCGCTTCATTACGTGGATTTCGGCGTTCCAGCGCGGCCGGTAACGCCACCACAGCCGGTAAAAGGCAGTCGGCAGGCGAATGGCCCAGGTAGTCAGTTTGGAGAGGGGATATTCGCCGGCGGTGGCAATCAGCACCAGCTTGTCGAGCCGTTCCGGGTAGGCGTTGGCATACTCCACACAGATGGAGCCGCCAAAAGAATGGCCAACCAGGCTGAATTGATCCGGCAGTTGCAGCGCCGCGGCGATGGCAGCAATGTCATCCACCAACTCAGCCATCGTGTACTGGGTGAGAGGCGCATCGCTCTGGCCGTGGCCGCGCAGATCGGGGGCGATCACCCGGTAAGCCCGGGCAAAATAGTTGATTTGGTGTTCCCAGGTTTCGGCGCAGCCGGCGTAGCCGTGGATGAAGACAATCGTCTTATCGACCCCTTCGGGCCGGATGTCGATGACGCTCAATTCGGCGCCGGCTAGACCCCGGATCGGTACATCGACCCGGTAGAGATTGAAATCAAGTTGAATGGCGGTGCGCTTGAGTCCCCGCAGTTTTCGTTTCATTGATCGGTGCTGCTTATTTGAGAGTAATGATGCTGAGATGGTATCACGTTCTGAGGTCAAAGACAAATGGCTTTTTGTCCTAAAGGTGACGGGCACTTTTAAAGCGCCCGTTACTTGGAACTCGACAAGTGACTTTTGGGCGGTTGTCACAGCAGCCACCATGTGCTATTATATTAAGGTAGGGACTGTTTGAACTGGCAAGGGCCAGGCCCCTTAACAACTAAACACGGAGGGTTGGTAATGAACCTATACCTGGTGCAACACGCCGAGGCGCTCCCAAAACAAGAAGATCCTGATCGCCCCCTGTCGGCGCAGGGACGGGCAGATATTGAAAAAGTAGCCAGGTTTGTGGCCAAAAATGGCGACATCCTGGTGCGGCAGATCAACCATAGCGGCAAGGCGCGGGCTCGCCAGACCGCCGAGATCCTGGCCCGGTTGTTAGAACCAACCGAGGGGATCAGCGATGTGCCTGATCTAGCCCCCCGGGATGATCCCAGCGTGTGGGTGAGTTACCTGGCCGACACTACCCGCAATCTGATGTTGGTAGGCCACTTACCCCACTTGAGCCGGCTGGCTGCCCTCCTACTTTGCCAGGACGAGACCAAGAAAGTGGTCGATTTTCAGATGGGCGGCATGGCCTGCCTGGGGCGGGATGACGAGGGTCACTGGTCGCTGCGCTGGCTGGTGACGCCGGAGCTGGTTGGTTAAGAAACGCCGGCCATTTTAATATCGAGGGGGACGAGATGTGTGGACGCTTTACTTTAACCGCGGATACCAAAAAGCTGGCCGAAGCATTTTCCGGTTACGAAATACCGGAGTCGCTGCCGCCACGTTATAATATTGCTCCTGCCCAGCCGGTGGCGGTGATTGCCAACAACGGCCTGCACAAGCTGGAGTTCTTCCAGTGGGGTCTGATTCCGGGCTGGGCTAAGGATCCGGCCATAGGCAACCGCATGATCAACGCCCGGGCCGAAACCCTGGCCGAAAAGCCGGCCTTTAAGCATGCCTACAAACGCCGCCGCTGCCTGGTGCTGGCCGACGGATTTTACGAGTGGCAAAAAGTCAACGGCGGCAAAACGCCGATGTATATCCGGCTGGCCGGCGGCGAGCCATTTGGGCTGGCCGGCTTGTGGGAGGCCTGGCACGGGCCGGACGAGTCGTTGGTTTTATCGTGTACTATTATCACTACCAGTCCCAACAGCCTGCTGGCCAACATCCACAACCGCATGCCGGTGATTCTGCCGCCGTTCGCCTATGAGCTTTGGCTCGACCCGGCCGAGCACAGTCCGGCCCAACTCAATGACCTGCTCAAACCCTATCCGGCCGAGACGATGACCGCTTATCCGGTCTCAACCCTGGTCAATAACCCCAAGAACGACCTGCCCGAATGTGTGCTCCCACTAACCGCCTGAAGAACTAATCCTAAAACCAGCCCGCCTGCTTGATCTGGCGGTAGTTCCCCAACCTTGTTTTCGGATGGTTAGGCCCAATACTTTTCAAATAAGCGATTGAAATCGCTCCTCCAGGGCTAAAGCCAGCCGT
>CAYZHI010000434.1:0-2560 GCA_964477335.1 uncultured Caldilineaceae bacterium
CGTTTATCTGCGGCTGCGCTGGCCCGATGTGCTGACCAGTCGTCGCCGCTGGCTTTACCTGGGGCTGATGATGGCCGGAGTTGTGGCCGTGGTGACCACGGGCTGGCTAGGCGGCGAACTGGTCTACCGCTGGCAGGTCGGCGTGCAAGCCGGCCCGTAATCAGAAATTAAAAAGCCCCACCTGTTGAGATGGGGCTTTTTGTTAGCAAAACAGATCTGCTACTGCCAAACGGTTTTCAGCGGCACTATCTCTGACTCCTCGATGAAGAAACCATCATCCCCCAGCCCGATGCTGGCCTGTTCAGCCAGCCAGACTTCACCCTGTTGAAAATCATCGAACAGGTAGGTCTGATCGGTGCAACCGTAAGGGGCGGGGCGGTCGTCAACGACAGGGATGGTCCCGGTCATCAACCCGCAGATGGCGCCGTCGGCCAGTTCTATCATCCACGGCATGGCCTGGTTGCCCGCATCCGGGGCAGGCAGCGGTTCGGTCAACTCCAGCACAAAGCCGGTTTCGCCGGTGGCCGGATTGGCCCCACACACCACCGTCGGCTGCTCATCCACCACAAAGCAGGGATCATAAATCTGGTTGCCGACCATACAGCGGTAGGCATCCTCCCGGCCCAGGCCAATAGCGCTGCTAAAACAAGAACCGGTTTGGGTCTCGGTGGGGATCTCGGTGGGTACGTAGTTGATCACTTCGGTCGAGGTCACCGCGCCTGAAGCCAGCTCTAGCGATACCTTCATTTGATAGGTGCGGGTTTCGGCCTGCGTCGGCGGACCGGCCATGGCGTCGCCGGGAGCCTGGGTCAACATATCGACCACGATTTCTCCTGGCTGGACCATCAGCGAGTTAACCTGAATGCGATCTCCCAACATAGCCGAAGCAACCGGCGCAGGCTGGCCCTGCCGATCGAGCACTGCAAACAGCTCGTAAAAATTGCCGGTGCCGCCGCCATTGGTAACCAGGATGACCGCGGCGTCAGCAAAACCATCGCTATCCAGATCGCCAAAAGCCATCGTGTCGAGCATTTGAACCCCAATCTTGGAGGCGGAGCCGGGCGCAATCTCTTCTTCATACTGCCCATCGACCAACGGGGCGCTGCCGCTGGCCGTCCACTCCGAAGGATAGGTGGCATTTTGCAACATCTCCGGGGTCAACCGGGCTTCGACGGTCCCCTTCGCGGCCATTGTCATAGTTGCATCCGCTTGCATAATCGGCCAGCCGGTCGAGATCGTGCCATCGATGATCCCTTGTTCAAGCTGAGCCAGCTCATCCTGCAACTGCTGCGGCACACTGGCCTCAAAGCTGTGGAAGGGCGCCAACCCAACGCTGTTGTTGGCCAGTGAACCGATGAAATTTGCCCCACCCTGATACGCGCCTGAGTGGATAAGATTGACCGCTTCAAAGACAGCGGCGTCGATCTTTTTGAGCACACTGGTCAGGTAGACGTCCTGATACTCCGGGACCGTCTGGGTCTGGTCGGCGTCAACCCCGATGACGGCCAAACCACGGGCTTGAGCCTCCTGCGCTGAACCGAGGCCAACCGCGCCGGCCACCGGGAAGATGATATCACAGCCCTGGTCAAACAGGTCAGCGGCAATAGCCTGGCCATCGGCCTGGTTGTTATAGTTACCGGCAAAAATGCCTTCGCCGCCGACGCCCATCATTGGGTCGGTTCGCCAGCCGAGCACCTGCACGTTGGCGCCGTTCTGGTCGTTATAATATTTCACCCCATGCTCAAAGCCGACCATAAAGATCAACACTGGCGGGATCTGGGTACCGCCATAGGTACAAACCGTGCCGGTTTCGGTCATTCCGGCGGCCAGGTAACCGGCCAGGAAGGCCGGCTCGTCGGTCGAGAAGAGCACCCCCAGGTCATTGGCGGTCTGGCTGGGAGAGTCAATACTGACAAAGGGTAGCTCAGGATTGGCCAACGAGGCGCTCTTAACCATTGGGGCCAGGTTAAAACCAACGGCAATGATGCCGCTATAGCCTTCGTCAACAAATTGAGCGATGTTGTCAGCCGCGTTGGTCTCATCGCTCTCCAGGTGCTCAACTTGAACCCCCAGTTGATCGGCGGCTTGTTGGAGGCCAGTCCAGGCCAGTTGGTTAAACCCCCGGTCATCAATAGAACCGGCAATGAGACCATACTTTTCCTCAGCCTGAACGGCAGGAATGGCCGCATAATCCACGCTTTCCACGCTCTTCTCTGAGCTAACGCCGGCAGCCGTTTCCGGCTGAACCAGGACTCCGCCACAAGCAGCCAGAAGAAACAAAGCTACCAGCAACGTTGTCAGCCAAAAGATTCGTTTAATCATTGTTGTCTCCTCATTAAAGGTGTTTGGTCCTAAATTTTGGGAACCCTTTCGGAAGGCCGGCCACCGGCTAGCCTTCCGAAAGGTTGTTATTTATCCGTTACAACTTCCAAAGCACGATCAACCGCCGCCATTGTCCGGCGCTGGCTCGACCGGTTGCTGCGGCGCTACTGGCCCTCGCGGAGCCGGCTGCTCCGGCTCTGGCTGCGGCTGGGGAACCGGTCGTTCCACTGGAGGAGGC
>CAYZHI010000435.1:0-2546 GCA_964477335.1 uncultured Caldilineaceae bacterium
TAGGCAGCCGGTTTGCCATCCGGGAAGGTGGTCGGACCGTTGGGGCTGGCGTTATCACCAGGATCGTTGAATAGGTAAGTTAGCTGAGATAGCATCACAACCTTACGCATGGAGTCAGTATGGCCAAGCAAAAGATAAGAATTCGCCTAAAAGCTTATGATCATCGGGTTTTAGACCAATCGGTCCGGCAAATCGTGGATACGGCGGAACGAACGGGGGCAGCGGTGGTCGGTCCGGTGCCGCTCCCCACCAAGATTGAACGGTTCACCGTGATTCGTTCGCCTTTCATCGATAAGGACTCGCGCGAGCAGTTTGAGATTCGTACGCACAAACGCTTGATCGATGTCATCGATCCAAAATCAAAAACAATTGATGCTTTGGTTCGTCTCAATTTGCCAGCCGGTGTGGATGTAGAAATCAAGTAGTTTGAGTCTATATCTCCATAATCCGGTTGTGAGCGTAGCACAATGAAAGGGGAAGACTGACGGAATGATGGCCTGAAGCAAGTTGACATCGGGTATGGTTACAGTTCCTTCAGTCTCAAATACAAAATGAAGAGCATTCTGGGTAAAAAAGTCGGCATGACCCAAGTATTCGATGAAAAAGGGGAAGTTGTTCCGGTTAGTCTCATCGAGGTTGGGCCTTGTTATGTAACGCAAAAGAAAACCGTTGAGTCGGATGGCTATAATGCCATTCAATTGGGTTTTGATGAAGTTCCCAAACGGAAGGTGAACAAACCCAAAGCCGGCCATCTGAAGAAATCCGGCGCTCCTCCGGTTCGATATCTGCGCGAATTTCCGGAAGCCGAGCCGGATAGCTACGAAGATGGGCAGAAAATTGATGCCTCACTCTTTGAGGTTGGCGACCGGGTTGATGTCATTGGCACCAGCAAGGGTAAAGGCTTTGCGGGTGTAGTCAAGCGCCATAGTTTTGGGGGCGGCCCCAAAACCCACGGTCAGTCTGACCGGTGGCGGGCGTCCGGTTCGGTAGGGGCCGGTTCTACACCGGGCCGGGTGTTCAAAGGGGTGCGGATGGCTGGCCGAATGGGCAACGAGCGAGTGACCGTTCAGAATTTAAAGGTGGTTTTGGTTGACGCCGAAAAAAATCTTTTGGCGGTTAAAGGGGCAATCCCTGGGGCCAAGAATGGGCTGGTTATCGTCCGCGAGGCCAGGAAATCGAGTGGAAGTTAGAGGAGTGGGTGATGAAAGTTGACGTCAAAAACTTTGATGGCGCCACTATAGAAGAAGTTGAGCTTCGAGACGATATTTTTGGGATCGAGCCTAATGTGGCCGTTATGCACCAGGCTTTGGTGCGCCAGCAAGCCAACGCCCGGTTGGGAACCCACAGCACCAAAACCCGAGCCGAAGTTTCCAGGACCGGGGCCAAGTGGTATCGGCAAAAAGGTACGGGCCGGGCTCGCCACGGTGATCGCAAGGCGCCAATTTTTGTGGGTGGAGGACAGGCCCATAAGCCAAAGCCGCGCGATTATTCCAAGAAGATGCCCCGCAAAATGCGGCGGTTGGCTTTGCGTTCGGCGCTTTCGGCCAAAGCTGCGGCTGAACAACTGGTGATTTTGGATCAACTGGCTGTAGCTGAAGCAAAAACCAGGCAGATAGTCCAACTGCTTGATAATCTCGATATTGCCGGCAGCGCCATCTTGCTTTTGCCTGAAAAAAATGAGGATGTTGAAAAGAGCGCCCGCAATCTGCCTAAGGTGAAGACGTTGCGAGCTAATTATCTAAATGTGCGCGATCTTCTGGGGCATAACTATGTCATTATGACCAAAGAAGCCGTGTCGGTGATAGAGGGTTTTCTGGGTCAGTAAAAAGGAGCCCGTGGGAGTAATCTTATGGACATGAATCCCTATAAAATCGTCATTCGACCGATTGACACGGAGAAGAGCCGTCATGCTGCAGATCAGGGCCAGTATACCTTCATGGTACATCCCTGGGCAAACAAAGTAGAGATTGCGATGGCCGTGTCTTATATTTTTGATGTAGATGTCGTTAAGGTTCGGACGATAAATCAAGCGCCTAAATATGGCCGCTGGGGGCGTAAACAAATTCGACGGAAACCGGCTCAAAAGAAAGCCGTTGTAACCCTGGTCCCCGGCCAACGAATTGAGGCTTTTGAAGGCGTGTAAATCCTCAATCTTGATATAGGCGCAAAGCGGAGAAAGCAGTTATGCCTGTAAAAGTTTACAAACCAACCTCGCCCGGTCGGCGAGGGATGTCAGTTTCGACATTTGAAGAGATTACGCAGACTACCCCGGAAAAGGGTTTGCTGGCGCCCCAGAAGCAGAATTCGGGGCGCAACAATCAGGGTCGCATTACGGTGCGGCACCGCGGAGGTGGTCATAAGCGGCGGTATCGGGTTATTGATTTTAAGCGTGACAAACATAACATCCCGGCCACGGTAAAATCAATTGAGTATGATCCCAATCGGACCGCCCGGATTGCCCTGGTAGTTTATACCGACGGCGAAAAACGATACATTCTGGCGCCGGTTGGACTGGCTGTGGGCGATACCGGCATATCGGGGCCAAA
>CAYZHI010000436.1:0-2532 GCA_964477335.1 uncultured Caldilineaceae bacterium
GTGGGACCTGGGCGCGGTAGCAGTGGGGGCGACCATCTATTTTGGTTCCGAAGAATCGGGCCGGCAGATCCAGGAAATCAGCGAAGCTTTTGACTACGCCCACCAGCTTGGGATGGCCACGGTGCTGTGGTGTTACCTGCGCAACAGCGCTTTCAAGAAAGACGGCGTTGATTATCACACCGCCGCCGACACCACCGGTCAGGCCAACCATCTGGGCGTCACTATTCAGGCCGATATTATCAAGCAAAAGCTGCCCGATTGCAACGGCGGTTTCAAAGACATCGGCTTTGGCAAATCTCACCCCAAAATGTACGGCGAACTGATGACCGATCACCCGATCGACATGGTTCGCTGGCAAGTGGCCAACAACTATATGGGCCGGGTCAGCCTGATCAACTCCGGCGGGGCCTCCGGCGCCAATGACTTTGCCGAAGCGGTCTTTACCGCCGTGGTCAACAAGCGGGGCGGCGGAGCCGGTTTGATTTCCGGGCGCAAAGCCTTCCAGCGACCTATGGCCGAAGGGGCCAAATTATTGAATCTAATTCAGGACGTCTATCTGGACGAGTCGATTACAGTGGCCTGATTTAAGCTTCACTCAGGCAGGCAACGGGGCGAGGAAGCGATCAGCATTAGCCGTTTCCTCGCCTTGCTTTTGATGGTAGTTCACAAGGTTAAAGATTATGATCGAGCAATGCCACAACGTTAGCGGCAAGACAGGTGTTTATCGGGCGATGGCCACCCCATTGGCTGTCGCCCGACCCATTGGAACCCGCTGAGAAAGTCCATCTCACAACCTACTATCCAACCAACCAACTAACTAACCAACCAATTATGTGGAGGTTCCAATGACAAAACAGATCTTGCTGTATGACACGACGTTGCGCGATGGGACGCAGGGCGAAGGGATATCGCTGTCGTGCAATGACAAATTGAAGATTGCCAAAAAATTGGATGAATTTGGCGTTCATTACATCGAAGGCGGCTGGCCCGGCTCAAACCCTAAAGATGCCGAGTTCTTTGCCCGGCAGGGCGAATTGAAGCTGAAAAACGCCAAAATTGCCGCCTTTGGCAGTACTCGTTACAAAGGCACCACCTGCGACGCCGACGCCAATATTCAGGCGTTGGTGGCTGCCAGTACGCCAGTCGTCACCCTGGTGGGTAAGAGCTGGGATTTGCATGTGTACCATGTGCTGGAAACAGACCCGGAAGAAAATCTGGACATGATTCTGGAAAGCGTGCAATACTTCAAGGCCCTTGAAAAAGAAGTAGTGTATGACGCCGAACATTTCTTTGACGGCTACAAAGCCAACCCGGATTATGCCTTGCTAACCCTTGAAGCCGCAGTTAAAGGTGGGGCCGATTGCCTGGTGCTCTGCGACACCAATGGCGGCTCGACGCCGTGGGAAGTCGAAGAAATCACCCGGCGCGTGGCTGGCCGGTTCGAGCAGGTCCAAATCGGCATCCACGCCCACAACGATGCTGAGTTGGGAGTGGCTAACACCCTGGCTGGTGTGCGCGGCGGGGCTATCCAAGTACAGGGCACGATTAACGGCTACGGGGAACGGGTGGGCAACGCCAACCTCATCAGCGTCATCCCCGACTTGCAGCTTAAACTGGGTTATCACTGTGTCAGTGACGAACAATTAGCCAATCTGACCAGGCTATCTCGCTATGTTGACGAATTAGCCAATCTGACCCCCAATGATCACCAGCCCTATGTCGGTCAGAGCGCCTTTGCCCACAAAGGCGGCATCCACGTGGCCGCGGTGCGTAAGGTGGAACATAGTTACCAGCACATCGACCCGCAACGGGTGGGCAATCAGAAACGGACGTTGATCTCGGAGTTATCCGGGCGGGGTAATATTCTTGACAAAGCTGAATCTCTGGGTCTCGATACCAGCCGCGAAGAGGCCCGCCAGGTGTTGCAGCAAATCAAAGAATTGGAAAATGAAGGCTACACCTTTGAGGGCGCCGAAGCCTCGGTCGATATGATGCTGCGGCGCGCCAGCCAAAATTACCAGCCACCATTTGAGGTCATCGACTTCATGGTGGTGACCGAGAACCGGCAGGGTCGCGGCCTATTCACCGAGGCCACGGTCAAAGTAAAAGTTGGCGATGAAATTCGCCATACCGTGAGCGAGGGCAACGGTCCGGTCAACGCTTTGAATGCGGCCTTACGCCGGGCGCTTTACCAGGATTTTCCTCAACTTCGCCATATCCATCTGAGCGACTACAAGGTCCGTATCCTAGATAGCGACTCCGGCACGGCCGCCAAGACCCGAGTAATGATCGACTTTTACGACGCCACCCAACCCAAAACCTGGACCACCGTTGGCGCTCATACCAACATCATCGAGGCCAGTTGGCGAGCGTTGATCGACAGTATGGAGTATGCCCTACTCAACGGATCAGGTAGCAAGTAGCAAGTGGCAGGTTGCAGGTCACAGGTTGTAGGTCGCATTCTCTGCAACCTGCAACCTGTAACCTGCAACCTGTAACCTGCAACCTGTAACAATTCACCATGCATCCAAC
>CAYZHI010000437.1:0-2525 GCA_964477335.1 uncultured Caldilineaceae bacterium
CGCCTACAAACAGAACGTTGGGGGCCTGGAGATAGCCTTGCGTATCCAGGTAGCGGTAGTCGCCCGGCGGTGGGGTCAGGCTACTGGCCGGGACGCCGGCCTGGCTGAGTTGGCCGGCCACAGCTTTGTCAAGGCCGTAGAAGGTTTGGGCATATTTGAGGATCACCACGTCGGTGGCAAAGGCCGTGATATCGCCGGTCTCAATGGTCAAGTCAATGGTCATAATCCTTCTCCCTTCAATGATCCGCCAGATTTGCTAAGCCTGACAGCATCAGTTTGGCTTTTTGGGCTATTGTTGACGCCGGATTAGCCTGGATCACCTCAGATAAGAGAATGGTGGCCTCATCCAGACAGGTTGTAATTGGACATCGACCGGGCAGGTGGACCACCAAAATATCGTAAAACTCGCGATAGCTCAACTCCTTTTGCCACCTGGCCGGAATGTTCCGAGCCTCATAAAACACGTACCACCTGTCCGGTAGTTCGGCCGGCAGGAGCGTGCTGCTGGCATCGAGATAAGTTAAATCCGGCCGGCTGTATTGCAGATAGAATTTTAGGTGTTGGGCATTGGGTACGCCAATGATGACGGCTCCGTTCTCGCTTTCGGCGGCCAGATAACTGGTGGCTTCTTCTAACTGGCCCAGGGGCCAGCCCTGCTTGATGGACGGATTTTTTTGGGTCTGCCCCAAATTGTTGACTACAATTATAGTGACGAGAATGGTAGTTGTAATGAGGCCGGCTAACTTCGCCAACCCGGCCGGTTGCAGCCTGACCTTGTTCAATAGAACGCTCTGAGTGAACTCGCCAAACCCAACCAGACCACAGGCGACGGCCAGCAGCAGGGCTGGTAGCCCCCAAATGGTGTACCGGGGATGAAAGAATTGGGAGATGAACCAGAGGCCGACGGTGGTTAGCATATATGATAATATCAGCCAAACGCCGATCAACAGTCCTCCAAAGGGATATTTGACCAGAGCTAAAATCAATCCGACTAAACCCAGTAGCCCAACTCCGAGACTGATTGGCAGGAAGGGACTGGTAAATTCCTGAAAGGTCCAGATGAATGGACCTATTAAATCCAGCCGGGTTGAAGGGTGACCAATATCACAACCGAAACATTGGCGTTGGCTAAAATCTTGTAACCAGGGCAATCTCAATAAGAACACCACAGCAAGAGCCAGCAAAAAAATACCCACAATTCTAAAACATGGCCGCCGTGCATCCAGGCGATTGGCAGAAAAGAAAATATCCCGCAAGCAGATTAACCCTAGCCAGATACTCTGTGTTGCAATCACAAACAGCATCAGATGATTTGTAGAGACGCCGGCCCAGGTAAAGACGGTATAAAGCAGCCAGTCAATTAATTTTCTGCGAGTAAATGCTTGATAGAAGAATAAGGTTGAGCCCAGGGAAAAAAAGACAAATTGAGCATAACTTCGGGCTTCTTGTGAGTAAAGAATGTGGAAACTGGAGGCGCTTAAAAGGAGCGCAACAGTCAGACCAACCCGGTTGCCAAATAGGGCGCGCCCTACTCGATAGATGAGCGCTACCCCCAAAACACCCAACAAGGCAGCCGGAAATCGGGCCAGAAAATTTGAAAAACCCACTTTCAAAGACAGTGAAAACGGAATGGCCGATAACGTAGGATCGACGCTTAAATATCCTCCCAGGGTATCCAAAGGATAGATGATTTGATGGACAATAGGTTTTTGGGCGGCAATAGTATAGGAAACTTCATCCAACCACAGTCCCGGTTCGTTCAAGCCATAAAAGCGCAAAAATGTCGCCAGCAGAAGGATGGCGCCTATAGCGGCCCAATCTTGCTTGACCGGATAACGAGTCCACCAACTATGGTTGACCGGGTGGCTTTGATCGTGCATCTTCTAAAATTGGTGAGCCTATTGGCCAGCCGCGGCATTCGAAGCCGGGTTTGACAAGCCGGCTTTCAAATCTGCTACCACTCCCTCGGTCACCCGAACCAGTTCAGCCGGGGTAATGGCAAAGACTGCATTGGGAGTGCCCGCGGCAGCCCAGATGACCTCAAATTGCCAGAAATCCTGGTCGATGTAGGTTGGAATTGGCTGGCGATGGCCAAACGGAGGCACCCCGCCAATAGCATAACCGGTCGCCGCTCGCACGATGTCGGCGTCGGCCCGCTTGACCTTTTTTTTGCCGACGCCGCGCAGGGCGGCTAACTTCTGCTCATCCAGCCGGTTTGGCCCGCTGACCAACGCCATTACCGCCTGGCCATCGACCACGAACAGGAGCGATTTGACAATTTGAGCCACGCTGCAGCCGATAGCGTTAGCCGCGTCCTCCGCGGTCCGGGTTGTGGCTGCAAATTCTTTAATTTCGATGTCCAGCCCCAATTCACGGCCGGCTTCAGCCACTTTCTGGGCAGTTGGATGCATGGTGAATTGTTACAGGTTGCAGGTTGCAGGTGACAGGTTGCAGAGAATGCTACTTGCCACCTGTAACTTGTAACTTGCTACTTGTTACCCTGGCCATTGAGCAAGGCATACTCC
>CAYZHI010000438.1:0-2511 GCA_964477335.1 uncultured Caldilineaceae bacterium
GAGAAACGGGGCGGCGGCGGTGGGTCCTGCGAATCGGCTGTATGTTGCGCTGGGCCAGGTATGGCGTGCCTATCACCTTGCTCAGTATGGCCATGGGCGGCGCGTCCGCCCCGACCACCCTGCTGGGCGAACTGGTGGTGATCAATGCTGACATCCTGGCCTGGATGGTGGCCCTGCAAATCCTTTATCCGGGCACGCCGCTGCTATATGGCAGCGTCTCCGCCGTGTTGGACATGCGCACCGGCTTGTTGCCTTTGGGCGCGCCGGAGCGGGGCATGATCAACAGCGGCGCAGCGCTGATGGCCCGTTACTACGGGCTGCCGTCGATGTGCGGCGGGCTTTCCTCGGACGCCAAGCAACTGGATGCCCAGGCCGGCTATGAGAAGGCGGTCACGGCCGTGCCGTTGCTGCTGGCCGGCGCAGACATCATCTACGGCGTCGGGGCCACGGATGCCGGCTCGACCATCTCCTACACCCAGATGGTGCTGGATAATGAGTACATTGCCGGTCTGCGGCGGATGATGCAGGGGATCAGCCTGCACGACCTGGAGGAAGAGGTCGCCCTGATCAAGGCCAATACGCCCCGCGGCAATTTCCTGAAAGAGAAACATACCCGCCGCCGCTTCCGTGAACATTGGCAACCCGACCTGCTCAGTCGCGACGCCTACGAAACGTGGCAGGCCAAAGGCCAAACCATCGAGCAGGCGTGCCGCCGTAAAGCCCAGCAAATCCTGGCCCACCACCAACCCCCGCCATTGCCGGCCACGGTTGAGGCTGAACTGGAGCGTATCGTTCGCCGCTATCTGCCCAATTTCCATTTTTGATCGTTAGCCGAACTCAAGGGGACGACGATGTCCAACATCCAACCTATTCGACCCACCATTCACCTGGAGGTACTTACCGCCGGTCAGCTCGACGCTATCCAAGCGGCCACCTTGCAAATTTTAGAGCAGGTGGGGGTCCAGTTTCCGTCTGAGCGGGCCTTAGCCGTTTTTGCCGAGCATGGCGCGCAGGTTGATTTTGATCGCCAGATTGTGCGGCTATCGCCGGAGTTGATATTGCCGGCTCTGAGCCACGCTCCTCGCGCCTACGTGCTGGCCGGGCGGTCCGATGGTACCGATCTAATGCTGGGCCGCGGCAACTGTTATTTTGGCACGGACGGCTGTGGGATCGAAACGGTGGATTTCGTCACCGGCCAACTGCGCCCGTCGTGCAAAGAGGATGTCGCCGCGATGGCCTGCGTGGCCGACTCGTTGTCGTCAATTGCCTTTTATTGGCCAATGGTCAGCGCCCAAGAATATGGCAAACTGGCCCCGCTCCACGAGCTGGAGGCCAGTTTCAACAATACCGTCAAGCACGTCCAGACCGAGACAGTGATGGGCGCCGAATTGGCCCGCTACGCTGTACGCATGGCTGAGGTGATTGCCGGCGACCGGGAGAAACTGCGCGCCAGGCCGCCCATGTCGAGCCTGATCTGTACGATTGCGCCCCTGGGCCAGGATAAAGAGGGGATCGAAGCGGCGATTGTTTTTGCCGAGGCCGGCATCCCAGTCGGTTTCATGGGCATGCCGACGATGGGTTCGACCGCGCCGGCGCTGCCCGGCGGCGCGTTGGTGGTCGGCAACGCCGAGGTGGTGAGTGCGCTGACGCTGCTGCAGCTGGTCGCTCCGGGGGCGCCGGTTTTTCACGCCCTGCTGGTCTCGGGCATGGAGCCGCGCTCGGCCGATTATCTGGTCAGCCTGCCCCAGAAATATCTGTGCAACGCGGCCGCGGTGCAACTGGCTCACGCCTGGGGGGCGCCGGCTCTGGCCGGCGCTTTTGGCCTCGATGCGGCCGAGCCGGCGACCTGGCAGCTTGGCCGGGACAGCGTCTACACGGCCCTGCTGTGCGCTCTGGCCGGAGCAGATATCACCTCAGGCTTGGGTATGCTCAAGGCGTCGACGCGGCTGGCACCGGAGCAGATCATCTTCGACGACGAGATCTATCACACCCACCGGATCATGGCGCAAGGGTTAGACGCCAGCCCCACCGGCCTGGCGCTCGACGTCATCGCCGCGGTTGGCCCCCGGAACCACTATCTCAGCCAGAAGCATACGCGCCGGCACCTGGGCGACATCTGGATTCCAGAGTTGACCCACCCCCGGCCAACCTCAGACAGCGATATTCGACAGCGGGCCAGAGCCAAGTTCAACCGGATTCTGGCGGAGCACCGGCCGGAACCCTTGGCGCCGGCAGTCCAGGCAGAATTGCAGGCTATTCTCAAGGCGGCGGCGCGGGAAATGAATTGTGAATAGTAAATGGAGAATTGTGAATTGTGAACAATGAACGTTCAGGGATCAATTGGTCGGTTCACCGACTACCAATAACTAACCACTGACCACTGACAACTGACAACTAACAACTGACAACTGATAACTGACAACTGACAAAAGAGGAGGATACCATGACCCACGACGAAATCTTAAAAAAATTGGCCCAGGCGGTGATCGAGCCGGCGCCGGGCTGGCCCGC